>WFYF01000296.1 GCA_015490255.1 Caldifarciminota bacterium | reverse complement strand
GTTCAGGAGGTTCTTCGCAAAGAAGGCGACTTTCTCGGTCGGGCCTGGCGGAGCGTGGAAGACTGGATCGCCTTCTATGAGGCCAAAGAGCGTTTTCCCCGGAAAACCGCCTGGAGCTTCGTGATTCAGGGGTGGGTGCCGAAGCGGGACGTTTCCACCCTGATGAACGACCTCAAACAAACATACGGAGACCAGGTGGTGGTTACCGCCCGGGATCCCCTTCCCCAGGAATACCCCCGGGTTCCGGTGATCCTGGAAGGGCCTTCCCTGATCCGGCCCATCCAGAAGGTGCTGCCCCTTTACTCTGCGCCGGTTTATGGAACCGTGGACCCCTCCGGGTTTCTCCTGATGTTCTGGCCCGTTTTCTTTGGCTTCATGCTCGGGGATGCGGGATACGGTCTGCTGGGGGGGCTGCTGTTCCTGTTCCTGCTGGGGAAAGCCCGGTCTGCCCTGCTGAAAAGCGTGGCGAAGCTGTATCTCTGGGCTATGGGCTGGTCCATTGTGTTTGGCTTGCTTTATGCCGAAATCTTTGGGGATCTCGGGATGAAGGTTCTGGGGCTTCAGCCCATCATGATGCACCGCACTCATGAAGTGGGGGCACTCCTGGCCATATCCGTGCTTTTCGGCATCATCCAGGTCCTCCTGGGCCTGGCGCTGGGGGTGATCAACCATTCCCGTCTGGGACACCGGGATCACGCATGGACGGAGGCCTTCCGATTTGTGGGGCTCGTGGGGCTGTTCCTCATGGTGATCCTCCCCATACTCTCCGTGGTGGTCAAGGTTCCCCTGCCCTTCTGGCCTTTCTTCTGGACAGGTCTGGCGCTTTTTCTCGTGGCGGCGGCGGGCGTGGTGAAGTTTCACGGGTTTGTGGCGCCCATTGAGATTCTCTCGGCCATGGGGAACGTGTTTTCCTATGCCCGACTCATGGCGGTGGGGCTTGCTTCGGCCATCCTTGGTGAAGTGGCCAACATCCTGGCGGGAATGACCGGGTTTGTTCTCACCGTGGCCCTTGTGGGGGTGCTGTTTCACCTGATGAACACCTTTCTCGGGATTTTTGACCCCACGGTCCAGGGAACTCGTCTCCAGCTGGTGGAGTTTTTCTCCAAGTTCTATTATCCCAACGGTGTGCTGTATCGCCCGTTTCGCAAGTCCACGGCATAAAAACAACAGATTGAACAAGGAGGTTGCAATGCTGCGCCATGTCCTTCGCATCGTGACGACCACGCTGGCCCTGCTTGTGCTCGTGGGTGTGGCGGCTGCGGCCGAGGCCGCGGGAGCCGCAGGTGCGGCCGGCTGGGGGAAAGCGCTGGGTGCCGCCATCGCCATCGGCCTGCCGGCGATCGGGACGGGGTATGCTCAGGCCAAGATCGGGGCCGCTGGTGCTGGTGCGCTGGCGGAGCGTCCTGAGGTGGCCGGGAACGTGATCGTGCTGGTGGCGATTCCGGAAACCGCCGTGGTTCTGGGCCTCGTGATCGCGGCCCTCATCATCTTTGCCGCGTGATGGATCTCCTGGCACCCTATATAGATCGCCTGATTGAAGACCAGGTGGAGGCCATTCTCCGGGAAGCCCGGAGCCAGGCGGAAGCCCGCCTGGCCCGGGCTTCCCGGGAACTGGAGGCGATGGAGGAGGAGGCCCTCCGCCGGGCCGAGGCCCAGGCCCGCGTGGAACGGGCCCGACACGACGCACAGGTGCGCCGCGCCATCAAAGAACGCCTGCTCCAGGTGGAACACCAGGTGGTCTCACAGGCGGTGGAAGAGGCCCGGCGCCGTCTCCGTGAGGCTTATCGGGAAAAACGTGCCACCCTTTTGCCCCGTCTGGCCCGGGAAATTCTGACCCTCCGTCAGGGTGAGGAGCCGGTGCGCCTCCGGGTGCACCCGGAGGACTATCCCATCCTCCAGAAGGCTCTGAAGGACAGCGCGGTCCAGGTGGTGTCAGACCCCGAGGTGAACGGCGGGGTGGTGGGTGAGTTCCCCTCGCGCGGACTCCGGGTGTCCAACACCCTGGAGTCCCGGCTGGAACGGGCCCGGGATCTCCTCCTGGAGCATTTTTATGAGGTGATCCTGCCCGGAGAGGATCTGGAGGCCCTTGCCTGATCGGCGTCGCCGGTTTTCCGTGATCACGGTGAGCTATTCTTCCCACGCTCACCTGAACGCTCTCCTCTCCCACCTGGCGGCGCGGTATGCCTCCTGGATCGCCGAAATGGTGATCTGGGAAAACGGTATGCCCGGGCCCCTGCCATCCACCCCTTTTCCCGTGACCCGCATCTGCAGTCCGCGGAACGTGGGGTTTGCCCGGGGTGTGAACGGGGCTTTCCGGGCCCTCCGGCATTCGTCCACCCCCCTGCTTCTTCTGAATCCGGATGCATATCCGGTTTCGGAGGATTTCTTTCAGGTGCTGGGGGATGCCCTGGAGCATCCCCGTGTGGGCGCTGCGGCTCCCCTGGTACGCTATCCGGACGGAACGCCGCAGGTGACCGTTAAACCGGACCGGACAGCCTTTGGTGAACTGCTTTTTGCCCGCACAAGCCTGTTCTCCTGGCTTTTTCCCACCTCGTCAGGAGAGATTCCTTCAGAAGGCCCGGTGGAGGTGGTCACGGGTGCGGTTCTGGCACTGCGGCGGGATGCCTTTGCCGGTGTGGGCGGGATGGATGAACGGTTCTTTCTCTTCTATGAAGACCATGATCTCTCTCGCAGACTGCGGCAGGCGGGATGGGTGCTGCTGTTCGTTCCCCGGGCTGTGGCCGTCCATCAGCAGGGGGGAAGTCGGGGGAAAAGGGCCCTCTGGTCCCAGTTTCAGAAAATCAAATCGGGCGTGCGCTTTGCCCGGAAGTGGGAATCCTGGCCTCCAGGGGTTCTGGAAGCCGGGCTGGCGGTGGGCGCCGGTATGTACGCCTTTCTGGATTTTCTGGGCATCTCTTTCATGAAGGAGAAACGGCATTGGAAACCCTTGAAAAACGCTTTGAACAGCACAGAACCCTCATCCAGCGCCTGAGGGAAGGCATCCGGCAGGTGGTGGTGGGCCAGGAGGATACGGTGGAGGAGGTTCTCTCGGCCCTGTTTGCCGGAGGACACGCCCTGATCGTGGGGGTTCCTGGACTGGCCAAAACCCTGCTTGTGAAAACCCTGGCCGCCCTGATGGATCTCAAGTTCTCCCGAATCCAGTTCACGCCGGACCTCATGCCTCTGGACATTCTGGGGACCACCCTGATTGAGCAGGATCCCGCCACCGGAGAAAAACGCTTCCGGTTTGTCCCCGGGCCTGTCTTTGCCCACGTGATCCTGGCCGACGAGATCAACCGGACGCCTCCCAAGACCCAGGCCGCTCTGCTTGAGGCCATGCAGGAGCGCCGGGTTACGGTGGAGGGAAAAACCTTTGTGCTGGAGGATCCCTTTTTCGTCCTGGCCACCCAGAACCCCATAGAACAGGAAGGGACCTATCCCCTGCCGGAAGCCCAGCTGGACCGATTTCTGTGCGAGATTCGGATGGATTATCCCTCTGAAGAAGAGGAACGGGAGATCCTGCGTCTGACCACCCGGGAGATGGATCGGCCTCTGCCGCAGCCTGTGGCAAAACGGGAAGACATCCTGACCCTCCAGGCCTTCGTCCGGGAGATTCCCTTCCCGGAACACCTGCTTGAAGGTGTGGTCCGGCTGGTGCGGGCCACCCGGCCGGGCCAGCCGGAGGCCACCGGGACCGTGAACCGCTATGTGGCTTTCGGGGCCGGTCCCCGGGCGGGGCAGGCGCTGATTCTGCTTTCCAAAGCCCGGGCGCTCTATCAGGGACGGGCGGTGCCCACCCGGGAGGACGTGGAACGCATGGCCCTCCCGGCGCTGCGTCATCGCATCACGATGAACTTCCGGGCCGAGGCGGAGGGGATCACTCCGGACACCCTGGTCCAGGAACTTCTGGAACGGGACTTTTTCTCACCATAAAAATGAAGAACCCCCGGGCCCTTCCCGTTAGGGAAAGGCCCGGGGGTCGCAACAGGAGGGTGCCGTCTGGTGATTAATGGGATGGGGTCACGCCCGCCGCGTGGAGAAGCTCGTGGATGAAGTGTTCCTCAGGCACCAGCCCTTCAAACTCCACGCTGTCGTTGATCACGGTTTTGGGCACACCATAAACGTTGTATTTCGTGCCGAGTTCCGGAAACTCCGAGACCTCCACCATGTCCGCCCGAACGTGATGGCTGGCCAGGGCGGCGGCGTGGGCCATATGAACCATGGCCGGGCAATAGGGGCAGGTAGGGGTAACAAACACCTGGATGTGGATGGGGGTATTCACGTCCTTGAGATGTTCCAGCGCATGTTCGGAGAGATCGGGTTTCCGGCGGGAGACCATGATCAGGTCCTCCACCAGCGCGGAAAACTCATAACCCGAAGGGATGCCGAACCCCCGCACCCCGAAGTCCTTCTCCGTCCCGTCTTCCTCCAGGCCCAGAATGACCCATCCGGGGGCCTTGTCAATGGCATATTGCTTCGCGAGGTCTTCGTCGTTCACCAGGCTGTGCACCGCCACCTCCATCTTCCCGCTGGAAAGCTCTGCGACCTCGCGGAAGAGGGCCTCGGTTTCGGTGCAGAACTGACAGTTGAGTTTCTGCGTGAACAGCCGAACCCGGACCTTCTGGTCCAGCTTTTCGGCGAACATCTCGCGCACCTGCGCGCGCACATCATCCGGCAACAGCCGCATCTCAAACCTCCTTTCTCAGATTGCTTTCAATGAACGCCCGGGCCCGCTCCAGATAATCCAGCGTTTCCCGGCAGCAAGACTGGACGAAGTCTTTTCCCCGTGCGCTCAGGCGATAAACCTTCCGGGGCCGACGTCCCTCCTCCACCTCCCAGGAGCATTCCAGCAGCCCTTCCTTTTCCATATCCCGGAGTTTCCGATAGACCTGGGTGGCACTCCGGGAGAGCAGGCCCTGCTCTTCCAGGGTTTTCACCACCTGATACCCGTGCGTCGGCTCCCGGAGGAGCACCAGCAGAATGCATATCTCTTCAAGTTCCAGACGATCCCGATCCAGCATGCTTTAAGTATACACCATCACATCGCAATTGTCAACATTTTGAAAATATTGACAGAAAACCCTCCCGGGCGTTGTGTCTCACGAGGAAACCTCCAGAAACGGGGGCTGGAGCTTCACAGAATTTGCACATTTTCATGATCCCCCTCTACCGGCGAGGCAAGGGCAAACAGCGCCTGCTATTGTGCCCCAGACAATTCCTCAAGGGAATTCCTGGGGGCCCTTTGAGAAGGATACGGTGACGGTTTTGCCGGCGTTTCGGAGGAGGAAGGGATGGGTCTGCGGTTGTACCCGGTGAGGGAGCAGAAAGTTCACCCGCGAGATTTTGAAAAATCTCGCGGGGGCCCAATCGGGGGTCCCCACGGCGTTTCCTGTGGGAAACGCCGTGGGGTGCTTTCGTGCAGATTTTTGATGAGGCACGGCGACCCCTTGAACCGTTCCGGAATATCCTGTACAATCCCCATAAGGCGAAACCAGAAGGGGGTGGAGGCGGGGGAACGTCGCTGCTCACTTCCGGTTTGCCAGCGGGCGCGCCCGGGCCGCGGAGCGTTCCCTCCCCTTCCACCGCTCCTCAAAACCAGGAGGTGGGGTATGTTCCGAGGACCTGCCGCATGGGTTGCTCCGGCGCACCTTCCTGGGCAGGGAGAGTGCGGAACTGTCAGGTGCCTCCGCACAACCGGACGGTTCGCGTTGTTCCAGCGGAAGTCTCCGGACCGGTCGGGTGGGCTCCGGCCATCCCGGAATCTGCCCGGAGAAAGGGGGCCGGAAAGACTGTCCCGGCGGTTCGGGCAAGCCGTGCTGGGCCTGCTCGTGTCCGTCTCCCTGCTTTCGGCTGGTTTCTGGACACACGAGGCTGTGGACACGACGGGCGATGCGGGCCGGTACACTTCCATTGCACTGGATGCGAGCGGCAATCCCCACATCAGCTATTACGAT
>WFYF01000295.1 GCA_015490255.1 Caldifarciminota bacterium | reverse complement strand
GCCGGGACAGCGAACGACGGTCCCTCTCCTCCCTGGGTTTCCTGCAAATCCGGATCCGCATGGTTTCCAGATGCTTCAGGAGCCTCACCTTCTTCCCCTTCCTCCACCACCTCCCCTTCCTCCACCGGCGGGGGATTCCGATCTCCTTCCCCCAGCATCCGGGTCAGATCCGGAGGGGTGGTGAAAGGGGGATCCACCCTCCCGGGCTGCGTTTCCCGGCGGAGGCCCGAAACACCCCGGACCACCACCCAGGCCACCGAGAGGGTCACCGCAAGGAGGAGGTTCAGGATGAGCACCCCACCCACCGGTCCGAAGATCTCCTGAAGGGTTTGGTGAAGCATCCGGGGCAGAAGCCCTGCCTCAAAGGGGACTGGAAAGAAAGGCAGAAGGAGAGCCAGCCAGATCCCTCCATAAAGGATCACTCCCGACAGGAACAGATGGCGCGCGTCGGGGCGGGTGGCCGCCATCCCTCCCATCACCAGGGCGAGCAGGCTTCCCCAGAAAGCGAGAAACCACCCCAGATACCGGGTGGTCAGAGAAGCCAGCGTGTGCCCCACTGCCCCCATCCAGTTGGGTGATTGATGGAGAGCGTGGCTCACGAGCCCCAGCATCCAGAACAGGCCCAGCAGGAACAGACCTCCTCCCGCCACCCGCCGGGCCAGGGTGCGCTGGGGACCTTTCCATGACAGGAGAATGGCCAGAAAACCGGCCACCAGCGCCCCGAAAAGAAGAAGCCCCTTCATCCTCTGAGCGCGTCCGCCACGAGATCCGCCACTTCAGCCGGGATGGCCGCCACCCGCACCCCCACCGCCTCAAAGGCCCGGATCTTCTCCTCCGCGGTGCCCTCCCCACCGGAAATGATGGCCCCGGCATGGCCCATCCGCTTTTCGGGCGGCGCCGTCCGCCCGGCCACAAAGGCCACAACCGGTTTGGTCACATGCTCTTTGATGAAAGCTGCGGCATCCTGCTCATCCGTTCCACCGATTTCCCCGATCAGAACGATGGCCTCGGTTTCGGGATCATCCTCAAACATCCGGAGAAGGTCAATATACCGGGTGCCGATCAGGGGGTCCCCCCCGATCCCCACGGCGGTGGACTGGCCCAGTCCCTTCGCGGTGAGGGCGGCCACCACCTCATAGGTGAGGGTGCCGCTCCGGGAGATCACCCCGACGGGACCCTTTTTGAAAATGTGGCCTGGCATAATGCCCACCTTGGCCACACCGGGGGAAATCAGCCCCGGGCAGTTGGGACCCACGAGGCGAACATTTTTGTCCTTCAGAATCCGGAGCACCCGGGCCATATCCCGGATGGGAATGCCTTCGGTGATGGCCACAATGAGGGAAACGCCGGCGTCTGCGGCTTCCAGGATGGCATCCGCCGCAAAGGGCGCGGGAACAAAGATCACCGAGGTGTTGGCCCCGGTCTGTTCCACCGCCTCCCGAACGGTGTTGAACACCGGAACCCCTTCCACCTCCTGCCCCCCTTTCCCCGGGGTGACGCCGGCCACCACCGGGGTGCCGTATTCTTTCATGAGCCGGGTGTGAAAGGAACCGTCCCGACCGGTAATGCCCTGGACCACAACCCGCGTGCTGGCATCCACAAGGATCATCGCCTGACCTCCTTCCGTTACGCGTTCAGAAAACGCTCCCGAATCCAGGAAGAAATTTCTTTCTCCGGTTCCCGTTCCGGGTGCCACTGGACCCCGAGGAGAAAACGGAACGTCGGTGCATATACCATCTCCACCACACCGTCCGGGGCGCGTGCTCCCACCAGGAGGGAGGGCGCCACCCGCCGGATGGCCTGGTGGTGGGAAGAGTTTACCAGAGCAAAGGGAACACCCGGATCGTATTTCTCCGGGATCGCTCTTTCAAACACCACCGGGTGCTCGGGAAGGGGATCCTCCGGGCGAGCCCGCCGGTGATGCAGAAAAGACGGAAACTCCGCCGGGAGATGCTGAAAGAGGCTTCCCCCCAGGAAAACGTTCACCACCTGAATGCCCCGGCAGATGGCCAGCACGGGCATGTCCCGATCCAGCGCTTCCTCAAGGAGGGCGAACTCCAGCACGTCCCGCTCGGGATCCACCCGGAGTGCTTCCGGAAACCGGTTCTGCTCTCCATAATAGCGGGGCATCACATCCGGCCCTCCGGGCAGGAGGAGCCGGTCCGCCCGTCGGAGATCCTCCACCCGTTCTGCGCGCACCACACCTGCCCCGGCCTCATCAAGCCAGTGAAGATATGGCCGGATCTTCTCCTCGTCCACCCAGGGACCCCAGGGGAGGGCAACGCTCATGGGGGTATTATACGTCGTGGCCTCCATATCATCAACAGGCAGGGGCGCTGTCTTGACAGGACCGGCCGGATTGCGTATCCTTAATCTTGACCGACGGTGTCAAATTTGACAACAAAAAGGAGGTTTGCCATGGCTGATCTTGTGATCCGCGATCTCAGGGTTGCGGTGGATGACAGGGAAATCCTGAAAGGCGTGAATCTGGAAGTGAATCGGGGTGAGTTTCACGCCGTGATGGGCCCCAATGGATCAGGGAAGTCCACCCTGGCCATGACCCTGATGGGTCACCCGAAATACGAGGTGGTGGGAGGCGAGGTGCTCTTCAAGGGAGAGAACATCCTGGAGATGTCCCCCGATGAGCGAGCCAAACTCGGCCTTTTCCTGGCCTTCCAGTATCCCATGGAAATTGAGGGGGTGGCCCTCGCCCAGTTCCTGTGGAGCGCCATCAAGGCCCGCTCCGACAACCCGGACGCCCTGAAGGGCAAAGCCCTTCTGGACTTTCGCAAAGATCTGGAAAAGGCCCTGGAGGTGGTGAAGCTCCCTCCGGAGTTCGCAGACCGCTATCTCAACGTGAACTTCTCCGGGGGGGAGAAGAAGCGCACCGAGATCGCCCAGCTCCTCACCCTCAGACCCGAAATCGCCATCCTGGATGAAACGGATTCGGGGCTGGACATTGACTCGGTGCGGATTGTGGCCGAGGCGGTGAAGTCCCTGAAGGGACCGGACTTCGGGGCCCTAATCATCACCCACTATCAGCGGATTCTGAACTATCTTGAACCGGATTACGTCCACGTGATGGTGGACGGCCGGATCGTCAAATCGGGCGGTCCGGAACTGGCCCACATGCTGGAGGAGAAAGGGTACGACTGGATCCTTCAGGAAGTGGGGGTGGCGTGAACAGGGAGGTGGAGCATGCCGGTGGAGAAACCCGACATTCAGGTGGATCTGAAAAAATACGACTTCAAGGATCCCGAGCGTTACGTCTATAAGGCGCCGCGGGGCCTTTCCCGCCGCATCGTGGAAGAGATCTCCCACATCAAGGGAGAGCCGGACTGGATGCGGGAGCTGCGGTTGAAGGCGTATGAGCACTTCATCCGCAGACCCCTTCCCACCTGGGGGGCCGATCTCTCCGGGATCAACTTTGACGAGATCACCTATTACATCCGGCCCACGGATCGCCAGGCCCGCTCCTGGGATGAGGTGCCGGAATACATCAAGCAGACCTTTGAGCGGCTGGGGATTCCCGAGGCGGAACGGAAGTTCCTGGCCGGTGTGGGGGCCCAGTATGAGTCCGAGGTGGTCTATCACTCCATCCGGGAGGATCTGGCGAAGCAGGGCGTGATCTTCACGGACATGGACACCGCCGTCCGGGAATATCCGGATCTGGTGAAGGAATATTTCGGCACCGTGGTCCCCTACACCGACAACAAGTTCGCCGCCCTGAACACCGCCGTCTGGAGCGGAGGGAGTTTTGTGTATGTGCCGAAGGGGGTGAAGGTGGATATCCCCCTCCAGGCCTATTTCCGGATCAACGCGGCCGCGATGGGGCAGTTTGAGCGTACCCTCATCATCGTGGAAGAAGGTGCATCTGTGCACTACATTGAGGGTTGCACCGCTCCCATCTATTCGGAAGACTCTCTCCACTCCGCTGTGGTGGAGATCATCGCCAAACCCCACTCCCACGTGCGCTATACCACCATCCAGAACTGGTCCACCAACGTCTACAACCTGGTGACCAAACGCTCCGTGGCCTATGAGGGCGCTTTCGTGGAGTGGGTGGACGGCAACCTGGGGTCCAAGGTGACCATGAAATATCCCGGGATCATCCTGAAAGGCCCCCGCGCCCGGGGTGAGGTGCTTTCCATCGCCTATGCGGGGGACGGTCAGCATCAGGACACCGGTGCCAAAATCATCCACATGGCTCCCGAGACCACGTCCCGGATCGTGTCCAAATCCATCTCCAAGGGGACCGGACGGGCTTCCTACCGCGGACTTCTCCGGGTGATGAAGGGTGCGAAAAACGTGAAGGCCAACGTGCAGTGCGACGCCCTGCTCCTGAACGAGGAATCCCGGACGGACACCTACCCCTACATTGAAATTGAAGAAGAGGACGTCACCATCGGGCACGAAGCCACCGTTGGCCGGGTGGGTGAGGATCAGATCTTCTATCTCCAGAGCCGCGGGATTCCGGAGGCCGAGGCCCTGACCATGATCGTCATGGGCTTCATTGAACCCTTCACGAAGGAACTCCCGCTGGAATACGCCGTGGAGCTCAACCGTCTCATTCAGCTGGAGATGGAAGGCTCGGTGGGATAAGGAGGAAAACAACCATGAACAACCTGACAACCCTGGGGGAGAAGCTGCTGGAGGCCACCCCCGAACCGTTGAAGGAGCATCGCCGGTATGGACTACAACGCCTTGATCAGATTGATGCATTTCCGAGATCCCGATACGCCCAGTTCCGGGATCTTGACGGTGTGGCATGGAAACTTGAGGGCCAGGACAAAGCCCCGGAAACCTTCCAGGAAGCCTTCCGCTATCCCGTCGCAACCCGGCGGGAAGAGGCGTCGGCGCTTCTTCTGGTGGTGAACGGCCACCCTCATCTGGAAGGGGAGGGTGTGCGGCTCCTGCCCGTTTCGGAGGCTCTGGATCTTCCCGCGGTGCGGGAGCACTTTATGCGCGGGGCCCGGGCCTTCGGGGACAACCGTTTTTCCGCCCTGCTCCAGGGACTGTGGAAGCAGGCCTGGGTGCTTCACGTTCCTGAAGACACCGAGATCCCCGGAGGAGTGCGGATTCTTCATCTATACGATGAAGAGGGGCTCCTGGACACTTTCTATCTCCTCGTGGTGGCCGAGCGTCTTTCCCGGGTGGAGGTGATCCGGGAAGTTCACTCCCTCGCCCTGGAGGATCCCACCCTGGCGGTGCACGGGGTGGACGTGGTCGCCGGAGAGGGCGCCCGGGTCACGGTAAGCATTCTCCAGCATCTTCAGGGGAATGCATATTTTGCGGACTTCCGGTATACCCGTTCCGCCCGGGACGCCCGCATCCAGATCGCCGCAGCCACGGTGGGTGCCCGCAAGGCCTTTATCCGGAACCTCCTGGACATTCGGGGAGAGGGGTCGGAAAACAACTACACGGAGCTCTTCCAGCTCATGGATTCCCAGGTGGCAGACGTTTATGCGGAGCTCAACCACGCGGTGCCGGCCGCCCAGGGAGAGATGCTCTCCCAGGCCGTGCTTTCGGACCAGGCCCGGAAGGTGTTTGAAGGGATGATCCGGATCCGCCCCGGCGCCCAGAAGTCCAACGCCTTCCAGGCGGACCACAACCTGATGCTGTCCTCCACAGCGCGGGCGGATTCCATTCCCAGCCTGGAAATCCAGGCGGACGACGTGCGGGCCACCCACTCCGCCACGGTGGGGAAGCTGGACGAGGAGAAGATCTTCTATCTCCAGAGCCGGGGGCTCTCGGTGCGGGAAGCCCGGTATCTCATGGCTCTGGGTTATTTCGGTCCCACCCT
>WFYF01000294.1 GCA_015490255.1 Caldifarciminota bacterium | reverse complement strand
TTCTCAAGTCCGGGATACGATGCGGAGGCCACGGTGGGCCCGGACGGACGGGTGGTCTTCACATCCACGTTTGAAGGGGACATGGAGATCTATATCCTGGATCCCCCTTACACCGGCAAACCCCGTCGGGTGACCCGCACCCCCGGCTATGACGGCGGTGCGTTTTTCACACAGGACGGCCGGTATCTGGTCTATCGGGGCTGGCACCCCACGGATTCGGCCGAGCTCGCCGAATACCGGGAACTGCTGCAAAAGGGACTGATGAAGGGGGTCCCCCTCCAGATCTTCGTGTACGACCTGGAAAAGGACACCTTCTGGCAGGTAACCGACAACCATGCGGTAAACTTCGCCCCCTTTCCCTTCCCCGGCGAAAAACGGATCATTTTCGCATCCAACTATCAGTCCGGCCGGGAATTCCACCTCTGGGTGGTGGACTTTGACGGTTCCAATCTGGAACGCATCACGTTTGAAGGGACCTTCAACTCTTTTCCCATGTTCTCCCCGGACGGACGGTTTCTGGTCTGGGCCTCCAACCGGGGCAGCTCCAATCCGCATCTTGCCAACATCTTTATCGCAGAGTGGAAAAGCAAGGAGGCGATTCATGGCAGCCGTTCAGATCAAGACCCTGGACCTTGAGCTCCGGACGGCCCGCAAAAAGGGCGGTGCCCGGAAGCTCCGTCGGGCGGGGAAAATCCCCGGGATTGTGTATGGAGCCGGGGAACGCAACGTGATGGTGCAGGTGGACCGGAAGGTGATTGAGAAACTCGTGCGGGAGCTCCACGGCGAGGTGGTGGTTCTGGATCTCAACATCGGTGGGGAGGTGCGTCAGGGCTTCCTCAAAGACGTGCAGTTTCATCCCGTGACGGGCGAAGTGCTCCACGTGGACTTCCAGATTGTCCACGCCGGTGAGGAGGTGGAGGTCACCGTCCCTGTGGTGGTGGTGGGTGAAGCCCCCGGTGTGAAAGCCGGTGGCACCCTTGAAGTGCTCCTGCATGAGATGGACATCCGGGCCCCGGCCGACCGCATCCCTCCCCATATTGAAGTGGATGTGAGCGCCCTGGGTCTCGGGGATGTCCTCCACGTCCGGGATCTCACCCCTCCAGCAGGCACGGTTTTTCTTGAAGATCCGGACGAACCCGTGGTGGTCGTTCACGCCCCCCGGGCTGCAGAAGAGGAGACCGAAGAGGCTCCCGAGGCCGGGACGGGTGAGACCGGAGAGGGCGCTCAGGGAGGGGCCTGAGCCCTGCGAGCGAACGGGTGAGTCGCCCGCACTTTTTTGCGCTGGCACTGGGGAATCCAGGGGTACGTTATGCCCTCACCCGCCACAACGCCGGCTGGATTTTTGCGGACTGGGCGGTGGGCTCCCCCCGTGCCTTTGAGCCCCGCATCTCCAGAGCCCTGGTGGCAGAGGGCCACGGGTATGTGTGGGTGAAACCCCTCACCTGGATGAACCTTTCCGGGGAGATCCTCGCGGTGCTTCGCGAAACGTATCCGGACTGGGAGCCCCGGCAGACCGTGGTGATCTATGACGACGTGGCCCTTCCCCTCGGACGGGCCCGTTTCCGTCTCCAGGGGTCTGCAGGAGGCCACAGAGGGATGGCCTCTGTCCTGGAACACCTCGGTCATGAGCGGATTCCCCGTCTCCGGATCGGGATCGGGCCGGTGCCGCCCGGGGTTCCTCTGCGGGAGTTCGTGCTCTCCCCCTTTCAAAAAGAGGAGCTGGATGTGCTTTTGGAGGCGTTTCCCCGGTGGCTGGAAGGCCTGGAGCGCTTTGCCGCCGGGGCGGTGGAAGAAGCGCAACGCCTGATCAACACCCCGCAAAACAGGAGGTCCTCCCCATGAAACGTCTGATCGGGCTCCTTCTCCTGGGTCTGCCTCTCCAGGCCCAGACTCCTCCCCAGGGGGTGGTGACGCTGGCGGAGGATGCCACCCGGACCTTTTTCTTTCTGGTGGGTTCGGGAACCATCACCGCGGCCACCGTCCACGGGAAGCCCTTTCCCATTCCTCGCTTTGACGTGGCCCTGGCCACCAACATGGTGAGCTTCCGGTCCGTGAACCCGGCGGACCCCGCGAGAGAACTCAAGGGCTTTCTGGTGGTCCCCTATATCCAGGGAGAGTTTGGCGTGTTTGACGGCTTTTCTCTGGTTCCCGGTGTGCTGTCGGGGCTGGGCGCGGTGGACGTGCTGGTGCGCTATCTTCCTTCCACCAAACTCTCGGCCCTGGGCTCCAGCCTCACCACCCCCCAAGGATTCGGATTTGGTGTGAAGGTCGGCATTCTGAAGGACCGTCTCATTCCCCCGGTTCCCGGAGTGTCCGTCACCGTTTTCCACACCACGTGGGGGGACCTGGAAGCGGACTATCAGGAGGGAGGAAACTATGTGGGAGTGCGGATGAAGGCCCGGGTGCTCCGGATGAGCCTGGACGTGTCCAAAAACTTCCTGCTCTTCACGCCTTACGCCGGCGTGGGCTATGAGCGGGGGAGCCTCACCGTGGACTGGCGCACCACCCAGGGAGGATCCTACAGCAGCCTGAACGAGGATTTTCTCAACCAGGGCTATGTCCGGGCCTATGCCGGTCTGCTCCTTTCCCCCTTCCCGCTCGTCAAGGTGGTGGGTGAGGTGAGTTTTCTGAAAAGCCGGACCGGATTCTCTCTCGGACTCAAAGCCGGGCTCTGAAATGGAGCGGATCCAGCTTTCTTCTCCGCATCTGCTGGGTCTGGAAGGGTACCCCCGAGAGGACATCCTGGCCATTCTGGACACCGCCCGGGGGTTCCTCAAGGTCCTGAAACAGCCCATTCCCAAACTTCCCACCCTCCGTGGACGGACGGTGCTCAACCTTTTTTTTGAGCCTTCTACCCGGACCCAGGCCTCCTTTGATCTGGCGGCCAAGCGTCTTTCGGCGGACCTCGTGAACATTTCGCCAAAGTCTTCCTCCGTGGTGAAAGGGGAACACCTGCTGGACACCCTTCGCAACGTGGAAGCCATGCGGGTGGATGCGGTGGTGGTCCGGCACCGGGCTCCCGGAGTCCCCCATTTTCTCGCCCGGCACACCCGGGCGGCGGTGATCAACGCGGGGGACGGTGCCCATGAGCATCCCACCCAGGCGCTGCTGGACCTTTTCACCCTGCGGGAACATTTCGGAGACGTTCGGGGGCTTCGGGTGGCCATCGTGGGGGATGTGCTTCACTCCCGGGTGGCCCGCTCCAACATCTTTGGCCTTTCCACCCTCGGGGCCGAGGTGATTCTGGTGGGGCCTCCCACCCTGGTCCCCTCTGAATTCACCCGTTTCGGGAACGTTCGTGTGGTGCACCGGCTGGAGGATGACCTGCTCCAGGCGGTGGATGCGGTGATGGCTCTCCGGATCCAGAAAGAGCGCCTGGAAGCCTCCTTTTTCGGAAGCCTCCGGGAATATCACCGGCTCTATGGCATCACCCGGGAACGGGCTCGCAGGATCCGGGGCGTGCTCATGCACCCCGGACCGGTGAACTGGGGCGTGGAACTGGAGCGTGGCGCGGAGGAGGAGACAACCACCCTGATCCTGGACCAGGTCACCCACGGGGTGGCCGTGCGCATGGCCATTCTTTATCTGCTTTTGCCACCTCTGGAGGGATAAGATGGCCCGGAAACTCCTGCGCGGAACGGTGGATCTCCATGGCAATCCCCTGTCGGTGCTGTGGGAAGAGGATCGGATCCTGGCGCTGGGGCCGGAAATTCCGGAAACCGAAGCGGACGAGGTGCTGGAGGTGGAGGGAACGGTGTTCCCCGGTTTCATTGATCCCCACGTGCACCTGCGCACACCGGGACAGGAACACAAGGAAACGCTGGAGACAGGGGCCCGGGCAGCGGCTCACGGCGGCTTCACCACCGTGGTGACCATGCCCAACACGGATCCCCCTCTGGACCGCCCCGAGCTGCTCCGGGGGCTTTATGAAGAGGCCCGGCAGCTTCCGGTGGATGTGCGGTTCGCCGCGTGTCTGAGTGTGGGGCGAAAAGGTCGGGCCATCCCGGAAATGCCCCTTCTCGCCGAAGCCGGCGCGGTGGCCTTTACCGATGACGGATCGTGGCTGGAAGACGCCCACGTGGCGTATCAGGCTTATGCCATGGCCGCAGCGCTCAACCGTCCCGTTCTCTCCCACCCGGAAGATCCTCGCTGGCACCGTGGCGGGGTGGCCCATCAGGGGGAGCGGGCGTTGAAGCTGGGCCTTCCGGGCATTCCGCGGGAATCCGAGGAGCTTGCCGTGGTGCGGGATCTGGCCCTGGCCCGCCTCACCGGAGTTCGCCTTCACCTCCAGCATATTTCCGCACACACCTCCCTGCCCCATATCCGGCGGGCTGTGGCTGAGGGACTTCCCGTGACCGCGGAAGTCACACCTCATCACCTTCTGTTCACCGATGAGGCTCTGGAAACCTTTGACCCCCGGTTCAAGGTCAACCCCCCTATTCGGGAGGAGGCCGACCGCGACGCTCTCCGAAAGCTGCTTCCGGAGACCTGGACGGTGATGGGCACGGACCACGCCCCCCACACCGTGTTTGAAAAAGAGTTTGACTGGCTGGAAGCACCCTTCGGGCTTTCCTGGCTGGATCTGGCCTTTTCAGCCCTCTACACCCACCTGGTTCGCCCCGGCCTGGTGGATCTCGCTACCCTGGTGGAGGCGATGACCCTCCGGCCCGCCCGCCTGCTGGGTCTGGGGGATCGGGGCGTGTTAAAGGAAGGCAAACGGGCGGATCTGGTGGTGGTGGATCTTGCGGCCACCTGGCAGCCCACCCCCCGGAACACGTTTTCCAGAGGAAAGAACAACCCCCTTATGGGAGAAATGCTTTTCGGCGTGGTTCGTCTGACGGTGGCGGCCGGAGAGGTGGCCTATCGGGGTTAATCAAACCCGCTCACCCACAGGAGGATTTCCAGCAGAATGAGCAGAAAGATTCCCCATTCCACCATTTCCAGCCGGCGATCCCGCTCTTCGGACTCCAGCACCTCTAACAGACGTTCCAGATAACCCATCCGGGCCTGGAGGCTGGCTTCCACCTGGGGCACACCGAAAATGCGGAGGGCCCGTTCATACACCCGGGCGTAATACGGGTCTTCGGTGAGCTTGATCCCCCCGCGCACCCGGTCCACCGCCTCCAGAAAGTCCAGCGCCCATTCCCGGAGCTCCCGGATTTCTTTTCGGGAGCCCCGCCGTCCCCGCAGAACCTCGTGCACCCGGTCCATTTCCTCTTCCAGATACCGGTCAAAGGTGGAGAGTTCCAGATCCTGGGCCAGGGCATAGGCCACAACGTCCAGCACCTGGGTCTCCTCCCACGGATCCACGAGCACGGTCCGGTCCCAGCCGATCAGAAGGAGGTCGTATGCGGTGTATGAAAAGGCCGAACGGTGCACCGCTTCCTGGATTTCCCTGGAAAACGCCTCCTCCTCGCCCAGAAGCCATGCGGTGAGGGGCAGGCGTTCCTGAAGATTCCGGACAGGATAGCCCTTCCGAGGGACCAGCACCACGAAACGATAGAGTTCTTCCTCGCCGGAACCGTGGCCTTTCAGCGCCCCACCGCCCGCCTCAAGCACGGATTCCAGAGCCCGGTGAAGGGATTGATACGCTTCCGGGGGGATGTCGGACAGGAGGAGAGCATGCAGCTGCGGAAGAAAAGAGGGGAGGCTTCGCTGAAGGCTCACTTCCAGCACCCCGAAGGGATAGGCCCGGAGCTCCACCGGTTTTTCCCGGTGGACCAGGTGGACGGGGGGCTGGAGCAGCACGGGAGACCGGGTCCGGCGGGTCCGGTCTTTCGGGGGGTGAAAGTCCAGCGCCTTCAGCGCACGGGCCAGCAGGGGGCCCTCAATTTCATCGGCAACTTCCACAAAAAGAGATATGCGCTCCCACGATCGCCGGAGCATGGGGAAAAGAAAAAGGGGGAGGGTTTCCCCTCCCCCCAGAACCTCAGAACTCGTCGCGGAAGCGCGGGGAAGGACGGAAGACAGGCACTTTCCGGGCCGGGATCTGGATGGGTTTCCGGGTCCGGGGGTTGATGCCCCGCCGAGCCTTGCGCTCCTGGACCTTGAAGGTCCCGAAGCCCACGAGCCGGACGGTGTCCCCGCGCTTCAGGGCCTCCTTCACCACGTCCACGAAAGCGTCCAGGGCGGCTTCTGCGTCCTTCTTCCGGAGGCCCGCACGGGCGGCGACCTTGGACACGAGATCCTGCTTCTTCATGGGTAACCTCCTCGTTCGGTTTGAACCCGTTCGCGGTTTATTATACGCACCCTCCACAGAAATTTCAAGAATTGATGAGGGAAAACGCAAACCTTCCCGGCGGAAATGCCCGTGGCAGCTGGGTTTTCTGTCGTTCGCTTGACACGCCCTTTCCCGGCCCATACCGTATGAACGAACACGCCAAAAGAGGGGGAAGGGACATGGAACTCACACTCCTCGGAGCGGCCAGAACGGTGACAGGCTCCATGTATCTCCTTTCGGAAGGAGATGCCCACATCCTGCTGGACGCCGGAATGTTTCAGGGTGAGATGGAAGAGGCCAGCCGGGATCCTCTGCCCCTCCCGGCTTCCCGGATCCAGGCGGTGATTCTCACCCACGCCCATCAGGACCACATCGGTCGCCTTCCCATGCTGGTCCGTCAGGGATTCCGGGGAGAAATCTTCTCCACAGCCGCCACCCGGGACCTGGCCCGGATCATGCTTCTGGATGCCGCCCACGTGCAGGAAGAAGATCTCTATTATGAAAACCGCCGCCGGGCACGGGCAGGGCTTCCTCCCCTTGAACCCCTTTACGAACTGGAAGACGTTCTGGAAACCTTTCGCCTCCCCTGGCACGAGGTCCCCTATGGTCAGACCATGACCGCAGGGCCCTTCACCTTCACCTTCCGGGATGCCGGCCACATCCTGGGTTCGGCCTTTGTGGAATTTGAAACGCCGCGCCGCCTGGTGTTTTCCGGAGATCTGGGCAATCGGGACAAGCCCATCGTGCGGGATCCGGACGCCCCGGTGCTGAAAGATCCCGAGGCGGTGTTTCTGGAAAGCACGTACGGTGGGAGGAATCACAGACCCTTCACCGAAACGCGTCGGGAGTTTCTCCAGGCCATTCAGGAAACCCTGGACCGGGGCGGAAACGTGCTGATTCCCACCTTTGCGCTGGAGCGAGCCCAGGAAATTCTTTACGTCCTCCGGGAATTCAAGGAGACCGGAGACCTTCCCGCATCGGTTCCGGTGTTTCTGGATTCACCCCTGGCCATTGACGCCACCCGGATCTTTCTGGCCCATCCGGAGTGCTTTGACCGGGAAGCCCTGGAAGTGCATCGCGCCCGGGGCCGGTCCCTCTTCCAGTTACCGGGGCTTCAGTTCACCCGGAGCGTGAGGGCTTCCCAGCGGATCAACGAGGTGGACGGCGGGGCCATCATTCTGGCTGGAAGTGGAATGATGAGCGGAGGACGGATCAAACATCATCTGAAGCATCACCTGTGGAAAGAACAGACCGGTCTCGTGGTGGTGGGCTATCAGGCCCGGGGAACCCTGGGCCGGAAGATCGTGGAGGGAGCCCGCGAGGTCCAGATCTTTGGAGAACCCGTGGCGGTGCGGGCCAGGGTCTATACCATCAACGGTTTTTCCGCCCACGCCGGACAGAACGAACTCCTGGCCTGGTCGGACCGGTTTGAGAACAGACCCCGGATTTTTCTGGTCCATGGGGAGGAAGACCAGATGGAGATCCTGCGGGACCGTCTGATTGCCCGGGGACACCGGGTGGACATGCCCCATTATCGGGAGACCCTACTGTTTTGAGGACGCCGCAGGCTTCCGGGCCGCCACGCCCACCGTGACACCGATATAGGGGCCGAGCCCTTTTCGCTCCAGGGCCAGCGTCAGGCGCCACCAGCTCCGGACCAGGGGGCGGAGGGGTCCGAAAGATGGATAGAGGGGCAGGGA
>WFYF01000293.1 GCA_015490255.1 Caldifarciminota bacterium | reverse complement strand
CCATGCGTTTTGACCATTACGATGAGGTTCCGCGGGAGATCGCTGCCCGCGTGGTGGAACTGCTCAAAAAGGAGCGGGAAGAGGAATCCTGACAGGAGGTGGGTATGGAAGAGCGGATGGATGCCCGCCTGCGGGAGCGTTTGCGCCAGACCCAGCAGGCGGGGAAGGAGGAGAAGGGACCCCGTCCGCCTCTGGGCAAACTCCTTCTGGTGGTGCTTGTTCTGGGGGGACTGGCCTATGGGGTGTGGAGCGTCCTCGCCACCCGGAGAAGCCCCACCATCTATCTCCAGATCCGGACTTCACCGCCGGTAAAGGACAGCCTGCTTCTCATCAAGCTCAAAGACCTTCTGCCCGAGGCCGAACCGGAGCCCATGGATCTGGAGGTGGAGGTTTATGATCCCACCCGGAACGACGAGGAAACCCGGCAGGGACGCCCCACCTGGCTGGCTTTTATGGGCAAGCCGGTGGAAATCCCTCCGGGCCTGTACGGGGTCTATTTCCGGAGCAACCCCTCTGTGCCGGTGGCTCGGGTTCCCCTTCCACCGGTTCTGGAAGGACAGGTGGTGGATACCCTGATTCCGGTGTGTCTGGTGGATGCTCTTCTTCCCTCGGAGGCCCAGGTGTTCTATGAAAAACGTCCCGTGGAATGCACCGTGAACCCCTGTCCCTTCCCCCGGAAGGGGGTGCTCCGCATCCTGCGAGGCGGTCAGCAGCCCTACACGGTGCGGGTCAACGGGCGGGTCCAGAAGTCCGTGATTGACCTTGCCTCCTGTGAGGGGAACCTGCGCGTTCTCTTCCCGGGCCAGGAACGGGACCGGGAGGCCCGAGCTCCGGAGGGAAGACGGGAGAAGGCAGGATCCTCTTTCACCACCCGGCGCAGCGGAAGCCGTGCCCGTCCACGCCGGCCCGACCTCTCGCGGGTGCTGGAGACCGGCGATGTGGCCGGGATGGCCCGGCTGCTGGATGAGGGGGTGATTTCCCTGCAGTACCGGGACAAGAACGGACTCAGCCTCCTTCACCTCGCGGCCGTGGCCAACCAGCCGGAGCTCATCCGGTTTCTGGTCCAGGAAGGGTTGCCCGTGGACGTGCGGGACCCCCGGGGGAACACGCCCCTCCACTATGCCGCCTATTACGGGAAACTCCGTGCGGTGAAGACCCTGCTGGCGCTGGGGGCCGACCTCAACGCCCGGAATGTTCACCGGGGAGAAACCCCGCTGTTTTCCGCCATCCGGGGGCGCCAGGCCGCGGTGGTCCGCTATCTCCTCCAGCGGGGGGCCCGGGTGGACCTGGTCAACGCCCAGGGGCTTGCGCCCGTTCACGTGGTGGCCTGCTGTGCCATGGGCGCGACCGATATCCTGGATCTCCTGGCCCAGGCGGGGGCAGATCTCCAGGCCCGGACGAAAAAAGCCCTCCGAAACGTACCCGCCGGCGCCACCGCCTTGGATGTGGCGGAGGCCTTCGGCAACACCCTGGTGGCTCAGGCCCTTTCCCGTTACGGGGTGCGGCGGGGCGCCTACGGGGGACGCCCCTGACATGCGGATCCTGCAGGTCTCGGATGCCTTCTACCCCTTTCCCGGGGGGGTGTCCGAACACCTGCGGGCCCTGTCGGAGGCCCTGCGCCGTCGGGGTCATGAGGTGGACGTCCTGACCGCCCGCTATCCGGGAACCTACCGGGATCCTCCCTGGGTCCACCGGATCGGACGGGTCTGGGTCTTTCCCTTCAACCAGACCCGGATCACCCTGACCGTTCACCCTGTTATGCCCTGGGCGGTCCGGCGGTTTCTCCGGCGCCATCGCTACGACGTGGTCCATACCCACGGTCCCCTGGCCCCCAACCTTCCCGCCGTGGTCACCCTCCTTTCACCCTATCCGGTGGTGAGCACTTTTCACACGGCCTTTGCCGGGCGATGGAACTGGTATCGTCTGGCCCGGTGGCCCTTCCGGCCGGTGTGGCGGAAGGTCCGGGTGGCCATCGCGGTGTCCCGGGTGGCCCGGGACGTGATGCGGCCCTATTTTCCAGGAGACTACCGCATCGTACCCAACGGGGTGGATCTCTCCCGGTTTTCCCCGGAAGGTCCGGTGCATCCGGTATACCGCAACATTCCCGGCCCAGCCGTGCTGTTTCTGGGTCGGATGGAGCCGCGGAAAGGGCCCCACCTCCTCCTTGAAGCCTTCCTGCGCCTGGCCAATCGTCATCCTGGTGTCCATCTTGTGATGGGCGGTGACGGCCCGCTGCGGGAGCCCCTTGCCCGGCGGGTCCCCTCCCCTCTCCGTTCCCGGGTGCACTTTCTGGGTCCGGTGCCGTTTGAAGATGTGCCGAAACTCTATCGGGGGGCAACGGTCTATACCTCACCGGCTGTGGGAGGGGAAACCTTTGGCCTGGTGCTCCTTGAGGCCATGGCGAGTGGTGTTCCAGTGGTGGCGGCGGGCAACCCGGGGTATCGTGAGGTGATTCGGGACGGGGAAAACGGCCTTCTTGTGGACGTGAAGGATCCGGAGGCCTATGCCCGGGCCCTCCAGCGTCTGCTTGAGGATGAGGAGGAACGCCGGCGTTTAATCCAGAACGGACTGTCCACTGCCCGGCGATTTCGCTGGGAGGCGGTGGCGGAACAGGTGGAGAGCATTTATGCCGAAGTCGCGGGTGGGGGTTGACAGGAACCCTCCCGCGGCGTATATTATAGATAAGAGCGAACAGGAGGTTGATGATGCGGACACGTGAGATCTTGGTGGTCGGTGCCGTGCTAGTCTTTATCGCAGGGTGTGATCAGCGGACTAACCCGCTCAATCCGGACGCTGTGGTCACCGTCCGGGATGTCCGGGAGATCAACACGACAATCAGGATTGCGATAAGTCAAGTGGATTCAACGAATCAGGTAATTTGTGAGGTAATGTTTGATCCGGGTCGGTTGGAGATCACGTTTCAGGAAGAGTACGGAGGTCAGTGGGCAACGGTGTATGCTTATGAGGTAGAATACCGGGACATTGATGGTAATCCTTTGGGGATCACGACGCTTCGGGGACAGACGTACGTGAGGATTCCGCCGCGAGGGCAGGCAACCGTGAACTTAGCGGTTGTGACGGAAGAAATAGCAAATTACTTGGTATTCCAGAATCAGGCAGCAGCGATCGCCCACGTGGTCCTTTATGTGAAGGGGGACTATCAGGGTCAAACCATAGAAGGAGCGGGGCTTACTTACACTTTTCCTTTTGATCACACCATATTTGTCTATTTTCGGGGGTGCTCACCATTTTGATTGAAATGGGTGTATTTCTTAAACAAGGAGGTGGGCCATGCTGTGGACACGTCTCATCCTGGAAGAGGAAGGGGCTACGGCGGTGGAATATGCCATGATCATCGGGCTCATCGCCCT
>WFYF01000292.1 GCA_015490255.1 Caldifarciminota bacterium | reverse complement strand
GCCGAGACGGGAGGTTATTACGCGGGAAATCCTGGGGTGGCGCAGGGGATTACGGTGGTGTTCCATGGAATGCGGCAACCGGGCGTTGTTCCGGAAACTCCCGCCCTTGATCAGAGCAGGGTGGGAGCGCCTTCCGGAACTTTCTTTTCAATTTTCTCCAGGATCTCCAGAAGTTTCCACACCTCGTCGGTGGGAAGGGGATCAATAAACTGATGGAGAAAGGCGGCCCGGCGCTCAATGATCCGCCGGAGCACCACCTCCCCCCGGGGGGTGAGGGTGACGATGGCCGTGCGCCGGTCCTTCTCTTTGCGATCCCGCCGGACAAGGCCCCGGCGCTCCAGCCGGTCCAGAATGCCGGAGACCGTGCTTTTGGCCAGATACAGCTCCTGGGCCAGGGCAGTCTGGGTGGTTTCCCCATAGGAATACAGCCGGGCCAGCACGTCCAGCTGGGGGGGGGTGAGATCCAGTTCTTCCAGCTCCTTTCGGCCCTCCACGTGGGTGGCCGAAGCCAGTTTGCGAAGGATTTCTTCAAACCGCCGTGCTTCGTCCCGAATAACCACGGGGCACCTCCTTGTTTTCTCCCGATCGGGGCACCAGGTCCAGAAGGACCAGACCTTCCGGACCGCCCCGGAGGGTGACCTCCACCGGCGTTTCAGGGGGATAAAGCCGGAGGAGGCCTGCCGGATCCACCACGGGGATGCCCTCAAAGGAAAGCTGCTGGAGGGCCTCAATGGTGGTGTTCTGGATCCGGAGATGGATCTCAACGTTGTGACGTCCCCACCGCACCACATCCCGCAACAGTTCCCGATCCACTCCTTCAAGCTCCAGATCCACGGGAAGGGCCGGCGGATCTTCGCTGTCCTGCGAGAAGAAAAGTTCCAGCTCTTCAATAAACTCGGGAAGGTCCCGGGCTTCCATGCTGAAACCGGAGGCGAGTTTGTGCCCTCCCCAGGAGAGAAAGAGATGGGAAAGCTCCCGGAGCATCTCCAGGGAGTCCTCCCCATGGGGATAGCGCACCTCACCCACCACCTCGGAGGTTTCCTTCCGGCCGGTCACAATGGTGGGCAACCCGAACTGATCCTTCAACCGGGAGGCCACAAACCCCAGATAATGAGGTTCCACATCCGGAAGGTCCACATACACATAACGCCGAACACGACCCAGACGGGAAAGAGCCACCTCCAGAGCCTTCTGCGCCCTGCGATTCCAGGACTCCACCCGTTCCCAGAGGACTTCCAGGATGCGGTCAGCCTCGTCCTCCTCCCGGGCAAGCAGAAAAGCTACGGCGAGGGATTTCCGATTTTTTTCGGAAAATCCGGAGGACACCAGGGGAACCAGGGCGTTGAGGTCGCCGCTGTTCCCCATCTTCCGCTGCAGCACGCGGACAAAGGGGAGGCTTCGGGTGTGAAACAGCTCCGCGCCGGTCTGGACCAGGATCTGGTTCTCCGATACGAGGGGAACCCGATCGGCCAGGGTGCCCACCGCGGTGAAAACAAAGAGCTCAGGAAGGTCCCTGGCCATCTGCTCCAGACCCATCTTCTGGTCCAGACGGAGCAGATACCAGGCAAGTTTGAAGGCCACCCCCACACCGGCAAGATAGGGATAGTTCTCTCCACCGATCTTGGGGTTGATCACAAACGTGTCCGGAAGGACTTCAGGCGGTTCGTGGTGATCCGTGACCACCACTTCCATACCGAGCTCCCGGGCAAACGCCACTTCTGCCGTGTTGCTGGTCCCGCAGTCCACCGTCACGATCAGATCCACTTCTCCGGCCAGGGCTTCCAGAATGGGACGGGAAAGGCCGTGACCGTCTTTCTTTTTGGAAGGGATCACATAGTCCACCTGGCCCGGCTTTGATCCCATCACCTCCAGGGCGCGGAGCATCACCGCAGTGGAGGTGAACCCATCGGCATCCTCGTGTCCCCAGATCAGAATCCGCCGTCCTCGCTTCAGGTAACGAAGGATCAGGTCCGCTGCGGGCTTGATGTCCGGCAGGGTGTCCGGCGGGACAAGATACGCAAGAGAGGGGTTCAGGGCCGCTTCCACCACGGGTCGGGAAGTGAGTCCGGCTTCCACCAGGAGATCCACCAGCCGGGGATGGGCTCCATACTCATCCCGAAGGATCCGCCGCATGTCTTCCATTGTTGTTTTCGCCATGATCGCACACCACACCGGGGATGAGGGGGCTCATAAGCCGGGTTCTGTTCGCGGCAACCATTTCTCTCGCCTGCGGGTTTCCCCACAGGCTGAAGCGGCCGACCCGGGAGTTCGTGGGTGCGGGGCACACCCGTGACCTCCCTGCTTGGCCTTGCTCCGGGCGGGCGGTTGCCAGAGCCTCCCTTTCGGGAAGCCGGGGGCCTCTCACCCCCTCACGCCACCTCGCGGTGGCGCCGGTGGGCTCTTACCCCACCCTTTCACCCTTGCCTGGCCCCGAAGGGCCTTCGGCGGTCTTGTTTCTGTGGCCCTACCGTGGGTTGCCTTTGCAACCCCCTGGGGGTTACCCAGCGCCCTCCCCTCTGGAGCCCGGACTTTCCTCCCCCGAAACGGGAGCGGTTGCCCGGCCCCCTCATCCCAGGTTTTGCCTTAATTTTACAGCATTTTCGCGGGATTCACAACCTCCCGCCTTGCCTCATCAAAAATCTACACGAAATGAACTGCGTGCCTCACGAAAAAATCTACACGAAAGACCACCCCATTGGGGCCCCCGCGAGATTGCGAAGAAATCTCGCGGGGTGTTTCTCGCCCTCACCGGGTACAACCGCAACGACACCTCCTTCCTCCTCGTAATGCTGGTATAGCCTCACCCCGCAATTTATAGGGGGCCCCCGAGGGATTTCGTAGAAATCCCTCGGGGTATAAAAAACGGCCCTCGCATCCGGCAGTCCACCCCACGCACTTCCTTCTGGAAGTGCGTGGGGACCCCGAAAGAAAAACCGCGACGTTCCGTACGGAACGTCGCAGGATAAAAGTCGCTTTTCCGCGCCGCCATCCCCTGGGTTACACCCCATGCGGTTCCAGGAGGAACCGCATGGGGATCCCAAAAGACCCGATACCTGAAATCCGATCCTATCCCACGCATCCCTCCGAAATGCCGTGAGATGGGAGGGGCCCCGCGGAATTTCTTCAAGAAATTCCGCGGGGTACTGATTACGGACGAGGTGAACGAGAAATTGCGGAAGCAATTCAAAGATCTAAAACTCGGGGCTCTGAGGAGAGAGATTCTGCGTCTTCAACAGGAATTGTTTTCCCTTGCGACCCGGGTGGAGGAGCGCCTTGCCTCATCAAAAATCTACCCTCATCAAAAATCTACACGAAATGAACTGCGTTCCTCACAAAAAAATCTACACGAAATATCCTGTAGCCTCCCTTCTGTCGGGATTTCTCTACAAGGAGGGAGGAAACCATGCCCAACAAGGAGCTGGATC
>WFYF01000291.1 GCA_015490255.1 Caldifarciminota bacterium | reverse complement strand
CGTACGGGCACGCTCAAGCAGCCCTTCCCGGGCTCGGGGAGCCCCAAACAACGTCAGAATTTCCAGCCCCTTTTCCGAAAACCCCATCCGGGCCACCCAGCCCCCCGTTTCCACTGCATGCGCAAGTACCTCCCGGGCATCATCTTCCGGATCCTGAAGGGGGGACCGTCGCAGAAGAGAAAACACGACTGCCACGTCCCGAAACATGCCCTCATCGGAACCTGTCAGCATGGAGACAGGAAGAAACCGCCCCAGGATTTCGTGATTCACCCCACGGGCCTCCGGGAAAGAACCGGCAGGGATAGCCGACAGTTCTGAAGCAGAGGGGGGATGGTTGTTCAGGCGGGAAGGCTGTTCCCAGTGTTCCTGCAGGAAGGCCTCACCGAAAAGCACAAAGAGGGCGTGATGGCGATGCTCCACAATTTTCCAGCGCAGAGGACCCCGAAGGATCACCCCCCGGAAGGGGATGGCAGAGGGGACGTCGTTGAGTTCACGAAGCAGGGCGCGAACCTCTCCGGGTTCGCTTAAAGGGAACCAGGCAATCAGCCCATCCCCGGTGAACTGGACCACCTCCCCACCCCGATCCCGGATGCGGGGAAAGATCCGCACATAGGCGCTCTGGAGGTGAGCAACCAGCCGTTCCAGCCCCAGAGAACCCTGGGTGCGTTCCAGCTCTTCTGTGAAGGACGAAAACCCCACACCGTCCAGCAACAGCCCCCAGCCATCCCACCGGCCCTCCCGCACCCCACGGGCATAGCGTTCCAGCACCGACAGCGGAATGGGCAGACGCATCGGGTATGCCAACCATAGAGCATCCTTCGCGATCTGTCATCCTTTCCCGAAACCGGCTCTGAACGTTCCAGGGAATATCTGAAAATTCCACGTTCTCGGCTGCATTGCAGGAGATTCCGGAGGAGCGCAGCCAGTTCCGTTTTCCGGGCGCTGCCGTGTCATCCTGAAACCCGTCTTCTGGAGGACCGTGCTCCCGGGCATCCACGTGCTTCCTGAAGGCGATTTCCCGGTTTTCCCCCTTTTTCTTTTGCCCCCGGCGGAGCGTCAGGTTGAAGGGGTGGAAGCAGGTGTGTATAATGGAAGCCCCTTGAAAACACACAGGAGGTGTGGGATGCGCTGGTGGTTGCTGGCTCTGCCGGTGGTGCTGGGGGCGGGCGAAATCCACCCCGAACTGCAGTCTGCACTGTCCGGCAGCGAACCTGTTGAAGCCCTGGTCGTCTTCTCCGACCAGGTGGACCTCCTCTCCTACAAGGACCGCATGACCTACCGTGAGATGGCCGAACTGAAACGCACCGTGGCCCGGATGTCCCAGAGCCGCGCGCAGGAGCTCCTCCGGAACGCTCCCGGTGTGGAATCCTGGCAATCTTTCTGGATTGTGAACGCCCTGTACGTCAAAGCCACCCCGGATGTGATCCGCAGGCTGGCTGCCCTTCCCGAGGTGGACGTCATTCGGGCTGTGCGCCGGGACTATCACGTTCTCGGCAAACCGGCCGCTTCGGCCAAAACCCCTCCCCGGGTCAACGCGGTGGAATGGAACGTTGCCCGGATCAGGGCGGATTCGGTGTGGCTCCAGTATGGCCTCTCCGGTCAGGGGATCCTGGTGGGCGTGCTGGATACGGGGATTGATCCGTCCCATCCGGCTCTGAGCGGGAATTTTTCCGGCTATTTTCTGGATGCGGTGAACAACCAGACCACCCCGTATGACGATCACGGACACGGAACCCACGTGTCGGGGACCATTGCGGGCGGTGACGGCCCGGGACCTTTTGCGGACGACATCGGTGTGGCCTATAACGCCCAGATCGCCTCGTGCAAAGCCTTTGATTCCGGTGGAAGCGGGACCAACGCAGACATCATTGAGTGTGTTCAATGGTTCGTTTCTCTCAAAGCGGACTCCGGTCTGGACATCAAGGCGGTGAACAACTCCTGGGGCGGGGGCGGCGGCGACACCTGGCTGTGGAACGACCTCTGGACGGGCTGGCGAGCCATGGACATCATCCCGGTGTTCGCAGCCGGAAACTCCGGTCCGGGCACCGGCACCGTGGGGAGTCCCGGGGACTATCCCATCGTGATTGCGGTGGGAGCCACGGACAACGGGGATAACGTTGCGAGCTTTTCCAGCCGCGGTCCCGCACCGAACACCGGACAGTATGCCGACACCACCTACTGGAGCCGCCCCGACTGGAACTACATCAAGCCTGATATTTCCGCGCCGGGTGCCGGGATTCGTTCCAGTCTTCCCGGAGGAAGCTATGCCTCCTGGGACGGCACGTCCATGGCCACGCCTCACGTGACCGGCGTAATCGCCCTGATGTTTGAGCTGAACCCCTTTCTGGATTACGCCACCATCTATGACATTCTCACCAACTATGGGGTGGATCAGCCCTCGCAGGGAGCGCCCTATCCCAACAACGATTACGGCTGGGGGCGGATCAACGCCCTGAAGGTGATCCAGAACACCCCCACCCTCAACGCGCCCTTCGTGAAGGTCACCGGCACCACCGTGGTGGATGTCTCCGGCAACAACGACGGGATCGCAGACCCCGGGGAGAGCGTGACCTTCTATGTTCGCCTGCGGAATCTGGGACTGGACGCTTCCAACGTGAACGCCACCCTGAGTGTGCTGCCGCCCGCGGATACCGCCGTGACCATCACGGACAACGTTTCCTCTTATGGCACGCTGGTGCAGGGAGACACCGCTTCCGGGGACGGCTTTGCCTTCTCGGTGAGTTCTTCCTGGAGGTCCGGTGTGCCCGCGCAGTTCGTGGTGGACATCACCGCCGACGGTGGCTATACCCGCAGCGAAACCCTTTCGCTGCAGCTGGGACAACCCGTCTATTACACCT
>WFYF01000290.1 GCA_015490255.1 Caldifarciminota bacterium | reverse complement strand
GTCGCAGTGCACGCACCGGTTGGGATAGAGCTCCATGAAGGGTCCGGGGCGCCGGCGGGGGATCTCCCGCCGGGGAAAGACATAGCGAGAGCGGTCAGGCCCCCATTTCAGGGTGAGTTCCTGGAGGTCGCACTCTCCGCCCGCGTCACACACCGGGCAGTCCAGCGGGTGGTTGGCGAGCAGCAACTCCAGCACACCCTTCCGGGTTTTCTGCAGCACCTCTTCAGATTCGGTGTTCACGATCATCCCGTCGGCGGCCGGGGTGGTGCAGGTGGGCAGCAGTCCCTTCCGTCCATTGTGCTCCACCTCGGCCAGACAGATCCGGCACGTGGCCACGCCTTCCCCGAGGGAGGGGTGATAGCAGAAGACCGGAACGGGGAAACCTTCCCGCCAGGCAATTTCCAGAAGGGTCTCACCGGGCTGAAACTCAACTTCTCTGCCGTTCAGAAAAATCCTGGGCATCCCATCGCTCCTGTTGGCGGACCCGGGACTTCCGGGGGCCCTGAATGGCCTTATTGTACACGAACCGGCCAAAACCTTCAATTTGAAGGTGGAAGAGGCGCTCGGGAGGGATGCGTCTTGATGTTTCCGTGGGCATCGTATATCATTAGGGGGTGCTGAAAACCGTGAGGAGGTCGCAATGCGCGTCAAAACGGGTTTCACTCGCAGAAAGCGCCACAAGAAAATTCGGAAGATGGCCCGGGGCTACTTCGGGCAGAAATCCCGGACGTTCCGCAAGGCCAAAGAGGCTGTGATGAAGTCTCTGCAATACGCCTACCGTCATCGTCGCGAGAAAAAGCGGAACTTCCGGAGCCTGTGGATCATCCGGATCAACGCCGCAGCCCGCCAGCACGGACTGTCTTACAGCGCTTTCATGGGAGGACTGCGCAAATTAGGTGTGGACCTCAACCGGAAAGCCCTTGCGGACCTTGCTGTGACCGATCCTGATGCCTTTGGTGAACTGGCCAGTCGGGTGAAGGAGACCCTGCAGGCATGAGTCGGCCTCTCTTCCCATGGAATGGAAAATTCTTGTCTCCGAGCTGGAACAGGAAGAACAGGCGTTGCGCGAAGCCCTGGAGCGGGTTCGGCGCTCTGAAGATCTCCAGACTCTCAAGGCAAGGTTTGTAGGAAAAAAAAGCCTTTTACAGGAACGGCTTCGCGCGCTTCGGGAGATTCCCCCGGAGGATCGTCCCCGGGCGGGGAAGCTCCTGAATGAAAAGAAGCGCCTCTGGCTGTCCTGGATTCAGGAAAAACAGAAAGCGCTGGAGACCTCCCGCCGCCACGAGCTGGACCCCACCCTTCCCGGTCGGCGCCTTCCCCGCGGGGGCTTCCATCCCCTGCACCGGGTGGCCCGGGAAATCCTGGACATCTTCGTGCGGATGGGGTTTGAGCGGGTGGAAGGACCCCTGGTGGAATACGACTGGTACAACTTTGAGGCCCTGAACATCCCGCCCCACCATCCGGCGCGGGACATGCAGAGCTCCTTCTTTATTGAAGATAAAATTCTTCTGCGCACCCACACCTCCTCCGTTCAGATCCGGGTGATGGAGCAGCGAAAGCCACCCCTCCGGGTGGTGAGCCCGGGACGGGTTTTCCGGGTGGACGAGTTTGACGCCTCCCATGCCCCCGGGTTCTTTCAGATGGAAGGCCTGTACGTGGACCGTCACGTCACCTTTTCCAACCTGAAGGGCACCCTGATCTCCTTTCTGCGCGCTTTTTTCGGGCCGGATATTGAGGTCCGGTTTCTGCCCTCCTATTTTCCGTTCACCGAGCCCTCGGCAGAGGTGGCGGTGCGTTTTCGCGGGGAGTGGCTGGAGGTTCTGGGGTGCGGGATGGTGCATCCCAGCGTGCTCCGGGCGGTGGGTATTGATCCGGAGGAATGGCGGGGTTACGCCTTCGGTCTGGGCCTGGACCGGTTTGCCATGATCCGTTACGGTGTGGACGACATCCGCCGGTTCTATCAGAGTGACCTTCGTTTTCTGGAGCAGTTCGCATGAAGGTGCTGCTTCGCTGGCTTGAAGAGCACGTTCGGCTTCCCTTCCCCGGTGAGGAGCTCCCGGAACACCTTTCCCGTCTGGGGGTGGAGGTGGAGGATGTGGTGGACCTGGGTGAGGGGCTCCGG
>WFYF01000289.1 GCA_015490255.1 Caldifarciminota bacterium | reverse complement strand
GGGACAGACGTTCGGGGGGAACATGCAGGCTGTGGCCCGTTTTGCAGGAACCCGTGGGGATGCCTCGTATACGCTCCGTCCGTTGCACCCGCACCTGATCAGGTCCGGATTCGGGGCCTGATCGCGCCGGTCCGGAGGGGGCTGTGCGGGGATTCCCCGGAACGGGTCTCTGCCTCACCCGGCACCGGGTGAAGCACCCCGTGGTCTGCCACGGTTTGCCCGTCCCTTTCCCCCTGATCCTGTCAGGCCTTCTCCGCAAAATCAGGAGGTATGGTATGCGGCGCGGGATGTGGGTGTGGACGATGGGGATCCTGGGGATCTCCTCCCCCGCCTGGGCCGGCGGTGTGTTCTGGGTGGTCCCCGACATGGGCCCCCTGACCGATACGCTGGATGTGATCCGGACTGTCCGAACGGACAGCGGTTATGCCTTTCTGTCGCACCTGTCTTCTGGAGAGTGCGCGGTGCTGAAGGTGAACCCGGATGGCTTCACCGTCCAGTGGGTCACCCGGGTGGCCGCCGGATTCACCTGCAAGGCTTTCACCGAACTCACCGACGGAAAGATCCTGCTCTCCGGCCACGTTTCCGACTCTCTCACCCTGGTGGCCCTTGACGGCTACACCGGCCAGGAACTCTGGACCCGATCCTACGGCGTGTCAGGGACGCCTCTGGACGTTCTCACCCTCTCCGGCGGTGATGTCTTGATGGCAGGAGAAGACCCGTACTGGGGTATGGGTATCGCCTTCCGGCTGGATGCGGCCGGGACACCCCAGTGGAGCCGGACCTACAACACGGTGGACAACGGTCCGGTCCGGATCGTCCGGGCACTCCAGGTCACGGACTCCACCTTCTTCTTCCTGGCGCAGCGAAACCTCTATGCCTCCGGACTGTGGGACGCCTTTCTGTTTGAAACCAACGCCCAGGGAGAATATGTGGCCGGTCTCCCCTATGCCATTCTGTCGGCTTCTGGAGAGAATCTCCTCCTCACCGGCGTCGTGCCGTTCGGGAACGGGTTTGTCGTGGGCGGCTATACCACGGGGTCGTCTCCCGGGTTTGTCCTTCTTCGTCTGGATTCCGCCCTCAACGTGGTGTGGGCCTATCGCTATACCCTGTCTTCCGGAGTCCCCCTGCGGGTTTATGACCTCATGAAGGCCCCTTCGGGCTTCCTCGTGGGCGGTGATCTCTGGAAATCTTTCTCCAGCACGGTTCCGTTCTTTGCCGAACTGGACACCCTCGGGCAGGTCCTCCGCGTTTTCGCTCTGGAGGACACCACGGACGCCTCATCCGGCGTGTTCCGCGGACTTCCCGTGGACGACAGCACCCTCCTGTTTGCGGGAATCCGGGAGATCCTGAGCTCTGGGATCACCGGATACGCCATTGCCCACCTCCCCCTGGAAAGCGCGCTCCCCTGCGAAACAACCCTCACCGTGTCCCGGTCCGCCCTTTCCCTCAGCGTCTCCTATGGGATCAACGTGTATGGCGGAGGGACCCCGTCCGACAATCCCCGGCCCGTGTCCGTGGAAAGCCGCAGTGCCGCAGGACACGTCCTCTGCACCGGAACCGCCGTGGAGGAAACCGGCCAGAGTTCCGGAAACTGCGGGGGACCGGCGCGTCTCTCCGTCCGTCCCGGTCGCATCGTGCTGGACCACCCCACCCGTTTCTGGATCTACACCCTTCAGGGTCGTCAGATGGTTCAGGGGTATGGTTCTCTGATCCGTCTGCCCCGGGGGGTTTATGTTCTGCGTCTGCAGAATACCACCCGGAGTGTCCGGGTGGTGGTTCCATAGTGTACCCCGGATGGGGGAATTGTCAGGAGGATGGTCATGCTGCAGGTCGGTGTGCTCCTGATTCTGGCCGCCCCCCCGGCGGTCCTGAAACAGGGGATCGCCTTCAACGGCAGTTATCCCCTGGGCCCGATCACGAGTTTGTCCGGGCCGTTTGCTTCCGGTTCTCAGGAATATCTCCTGGCTGCTGAAGGAGCCTCGGTGACCGTGAACGTGTGGAACGCCACTTTGCAACGATATGAAGTTGTGAGCACCCTCCCCATCAATTCTGCGGTCAACTCTGTGGTTTTTCATCCCCTTACCAACACGCTGATCATCGGGGCGGATGACGGGGTTTACGCTTATGACCTTAATGACCCCGCGAACCCCACGCTGAGGTGGCACACGCCGACAGGCGTGCCCGTGACTTCCGTCGGGATTTGCCCGAACAGTTATGACATGATCTATACGGCCGGGTTCACGGCCACCGTCGCCCAGATCCTTGACGGTGCAGTGGTGAGCACCACTTCTCTGTCTGCCAGCACCCGGGATATCGCCTGCGGGCAGAACCGCGCGTTTCTCGCCCACCCGGGTGCCATCGGTGTCCTTGACCTGTCCGACCCTGCCAACCCGCAGTACCTCGGGTCCGATGATCCCACCCCTGACCAGAACTTCACGGATTTCCGGTCTGTGCTGGTGGGGACCCCCACCGGATCGCCGGCTCCGCTCCTGTTTGCCGCCGATCATCGGGAAGACATCGTGGTGATTCTGGACCCGGCCACCTTTCCCTTTACCGTGGTGGGCTCCTATGCCTGGTATGGCATCGGCCCCATCAGCCTCTCCCTCTCCGGATTCTTTCTCTTCATCGGCGGTCTGTGGGAACTCATCCGGCTGAACGTTTCCGACCCCACCAATCCGGCCTATGCCGGATCCTATTATCCGGGCAATGTGATGTCCTTCATCAGCGTCCAGGCGCGCAACGACAGCCAGGCGGTGTACAAGGCGACCGGAGAACCCGGCATCCGGGAAGCCGTTTTTTCTTCCTCTTCTACTAACATTCACATCAGACGTTATGAACACCAGCTGAACCTCCTGTTTTATCCCTTCATGGCGGTTTCTTTCTTTGACGACGACGACACCACCTTCAAGGTGACCCTCACCGTCACGGGGGTCGGTCCTTTTGGTCTTTTGAGTCCCACGCCCATCTCCGTGGTGGCCCACGACCTCTCCCAGTATCTCAACGCCGTTCGTTATTTCATCCCGACGGGTATGGGGCCGAAACAGCAGAACGCCCTCGCAGGCTTCAGCCTGGCCATTTTTGACACAGACGAATATCTGCTCCACCTGGCCCGGACTGTGGACACCACCCTCCAGGAATCCGCCACCCTTGCCATGTCAGACTATATCACCGACTTTCAGTTTCTGAACGACAGCACGGTGGTGGTGGCTGTGATGGACACCTTCCGGGTGCTGGACATCGGCACTCTCAACACGCCGCAGGAGATTTCCACGTTTGTGATCCCGGACCTCGGCTCCTTCGTGCTCCTGGACACTCTGCTCATCGCCGCTGCCCGGGCTTCTGGCCTCCAGATCTGGAGCCTGGCCAATCCGGCCAGCCCTGCTTTCCTGGGGCAGTATACCGGCGTGAATGCCGAAAAGGTGGCGGCCGGGATTCTCCCCCTCACCGGGACGCCGGTGGCGGCTGTTTCTTCTTTCCTCTCCTCCACCGTGGACATTGTGGATCTCACCGATCCCACCGCGCCCTCCGGGGTCGGTTCCTGGAGCGATTTCAACGTGACGATCAACGCGCTGGACTTTGCCAGGAATTTCCTTTTCGTGGGAGGCAGGATTTCGGGGTCGTCTGAAGGGGTTCTGGTGGCGCTGGATCTTTCCAACCCCGCCTCTCCCACAGAAGCCTCCCGGACTTCTGTGGCCGGCGAGGTGATCACGGTCCACGCCGGAGACACCGGAGACGTTTCGGTGTCCACAAGAACCCTGGGGTCCTATCTGTTCCACTTCCCCGAAGTGGCGGTGGCGGAGGACGCACCACGGTTCACCGGACGCCTTCCCTTTGAGGTTATCCCGGGCGGCATCCGGCTTCTCCCCACACAGGGATACCTCCGCTTCACCGTTCTGGATGCCCTGGGGCGCCGGATCGTGCGCGTTCCTCTCACGGCCACGCCCCGCACCATCCGTCTGGCGCCGGGGGTGTATTTCTGGCGGATGGAAGGGACAACCTGGAGCGGGAGGTTTGCCATCCTGCGGTAATTCAGGAGGTTTCCCATGGGTTGGGTGATGCTGATCGGGTTTCTGAAAAGCGCCGGCATGACGGTGGTGGGCCAGTGGCCCTATGGTCCCATGGTGGCGGTGGAGGTGGACACCACCCGGGGGGTGTATTTCGCCAGCAACGGGGCCACCGTCCGGGTGTATGCCCATATGCCCAACCTCCAGCCCGTGGCGGAGTGGCGCACCCCCAACGGACGGCAGGTGAGGGATCTGGACTTTGACGAAACCACCCAGAGGCTGTATGTCGCGGCGGGAGAGCTGTATGTCCTGGACGTGAGCGACCTTCAGAACATCACCCTTGCGGCCAGTCGGCGCTATCCGCTGGCGGTCACAGGGGTCGTTCTGGATTCCGCATGGATCTATGTGCTGGAAAATCCTGAAACCCTGAACCCCAGCGTGGTACCCTCCGGATACCTCCACATCGTGGACCCCCAGACCCTTTCCGACCTGGGGGTGCTCACCGATCCCGGAACCCGTTTCACCACCGCGGCCCGGCGGGACACCGTGCTCTATGCCAACTCCGGAACCGTCATCGCTCTCTACAGCATCGCCGATCTTCAGAACCCCTACAAAATCACCTCTCTCGGCGTTCTCGGCAACCGCACCTGGGTGCACGACACCCTGCTCTTCGTGGGCCACCACAGCGATCCCTATGCCCCCTTCCGGATTTACGACATCAGCGACCCCGCTGCCCCCCAGGAGCTGTGGAACTATTCCGCACCCGTTGCCGAAATTCTCATCCGGGACACCCTTCTTCTCGTTGTCCGAAATCACCCGCGGAGCCCCTCGTCAAGCGGCGTGGATGTTTTCCGGTTTGTCTCCCCATCTTCGCCCACGTTGCTGAGCGCCATCCCTGTCCCCGCGCTGGACGTGGGGATGCACGGTACCAGCGTGGTGACCATGCGTCCCAGCGTGGGGCTGTATATGGTGGATCTCACCGTCCCCACCGCGCCGGTGCCCACCGACTCCACCGATGACGCTCCCGGGAACATCCGGAAGGTTGAAGTGGCGGGCAACGTGGCTTATGTTGCGGCGGAGGGAGGTTTCTGGACGGTGGACCTCTCCAACCCCGCCCAGCCTACCACCCTGGCCATGCTCCGGGTTCCGGAGGCAAGAGGGGTGGCCCATCTGACCGTCCACAACGGATATGCCTTCCTGGCACGAGGCAGTGGTGGTCTGTCCATCCTCAACGTCCAGGACCCTTCCATCCCTTATCTGGACACGGTGCTGTTCTCCTCCGGACGGGACGTCAACGGAACGGCCGCCGCAGGAAATGCCCTGTATGTGTCCGGATACGATTACGGTGCCGCTGCAGGGGTCCTGTGGACGCTGGACATCACGGTCCCCTCCGCCCCGGCGGAATCCGCGGCGGACACTCTGACCGGAAGCAACTGGGGCCTGGTGGGTCTGGGGGGAGGGCGCCTTTACTGGGTGGACCTGGCAGGAAGCAACGCCCGGGTCTTCAGTCTGTCCAACCCCTGGGATCCCCAGCAGGTCGGGAGCTGTTCGGGCTGTCTCTCCGACGACCCTGTCTCCGACATGGATTTCGCGGGGAACATCGGTGTGGTGGCAACCTGGGGAGGGGCGTTTGAATATACCGTTATCTGGGACATCACGGATTCCACGGCCCCCACACCGGTGGCCACCCTGCCTCTCTCCGCCGCCGTGGTGATCAGCGGAGGGGTGCTGTATTCCGGTGAGGGGAACCTCCACTTCCGGGCCTACAACGTCACGGATTCCAGCAATCCTGTGTTCATCGGGGAACTTCGCCACCGCGTCACCGATCTCGCAGCAGACAGCCCCTATGTGGTGGCGGTCACACCGGGAGACGGATTCCGGATCCTTCTGCCCATTCCCGTGCTCCGGGAAGTGGATTTTGCCATTGTGGACACCTTTCCGGGAGCCAACGCGGACAGCATCCTGGACCCCGGCGAGCAGGCCACACTGGTCTGGCGGGTGACCAACGTGAGTAACCTCACAGCAAGCGGCGTCACAGCGGAACTGTCGGTTTCCCTGCCCCCTGTGGGGGTCAGCGGCTCCCCCCAGATCATCTCCGCGAACCCCGGGGACACCCTGCCGCTTGTCTTCACCCTGACCGCCGATGCCTCCATCAGTCCCGGGGTGGAAGCCCTCCTGTCCCTCACCCTGAGCGGTGGCAACATCGGCGCCGACACGATACAGCGGGCCATTCGGGTGGGCCGACCTTTCTGGACGGCGGACATCGCCGGCGGACCCTATGTGGCCATTACGGATGCTGACAGCACCTTCACCCCTCTGGCTCCCCGGTACGCCTGGGTGGATCTGGGAAGTTCCGGCACACCCCTGGCGCTGGGGGACGACGACCGGGCGCCGGTGGCTCTTCCCTTCACTTTTACCTTCTACGGGCAGCCCTTTGACACCCTCTGGGTATGCTCCAACGGCTGGATTGCCCTGGGCGGCGACCCGGGCACCAACGAGTTCCGGAACGACCCCATCGGTGATCCAGCTCCCCCGGGCATCTTTGTGGCGCCGCTGTGGGACGATCTGAATCCCTCTTCCGGCGGACAGATCCTGTATGGCTACGATTCCACCGCGGGCGGATTCGTGGTGTCTTTCCTCGGCGTTCCCCATTACGGTTCGTCTGAGACCGAGACCTTTCAGGTGATCTTCCTGGATCCCGCGGTGCATCCCACCACTGACGGGAACGGGATGGTGCTCTTCCAGTATCAGGCCGATCCTCCCCAGACCGATTTCACCACCGGGATTGAATTTGACAACGGCAGCGGAACGGTCTATGGTGTTGCTTATGCCTTTGACGGCACCCTCTATGAAGGCGCCGATCCCATTGTGGCCGGACGGGCCGTGCTCTTCACCACCGAGCCGGTGAAGGTGACGGAGCGCCGACCGGCTGCGCCCCTCCGGACAGGCCTGCGGGTGCTGCCCCGTCCCGGTTATCTGGACCTCCGGATGATGCTTCCCTGGCGTTCACCGGTGCGCATTCTGGCGTTTGACGCCGCCGGCCGCCGGGTGGCCCGGTGGGATCGCGGAGTGCTCTCCCCCGGGGAACACCGTGTGAAACTGGTTCTGCCCACACCTTCCGGGATCTATTTCATCCGGGTGGACCTCGGGCGGGAACAGATCACCCGCCGGGTGCTGTTTCTGCGCAGGCCGTGAGGTTGTGCCTTCGGATGCGGGGCGGGCACCGCCCGCCCCGCTGAACAGGAGGAAAGGATGAAACGCTGGGTGATGTGGATCCTGGGGGGTGCCGCACCGCTTGCGGCCCAGACCCCCGAGCAGTGGGTTTTTGTCCCGGATACCTTTGTCCTGGACACCGTGGTGGACGTGGTCCGCACATCTCTCACGGACCACGGATTCGCGGTGCTGGATCGCGTCTGCCACGTTCTGAAATTTCCCGCCGCCCCCGGAACCGATGCCCGGTGGGTGGTGCGACTGGAGAACTGGACGGGCTGCCGGGCGATCACGCAACTTCCCGACGGCAACCTCGCGGTGATGGCCCGGTTGAACGGCACGGTGGGCCTGGCCATCCTGAACGATACCACCGGTCAGGCGGTGTGGATCGGGAGCTATCAGTTTTTCCCTCCGCCGGGCCCGCTGGCTCCGGAGGACATCCTGGCCACGCCCCAGGGCATGGTGATTGTGGGATGGATGGACACCCTCCCCGCCCGGGCTTTCGCCCTGTTCACCTCACCGGTGGGTGTGCCCTGGACGGTCCTGGTCTATGCTCCGGTGAGCGGAAGCGGGGACACCCTGGAAGGAGCCTTTCACCGCGTTGTGCTGGATCCGGCCTCGCAGGACCTGCTCTTTCTCGGCGTGGCCCGGGACACGGCCTTTCCGGACACCACGGCCCTGTGGTGGGTGCCTGCCGATCCCGGTGGCATTCCGTATGGTCACAGCCTCTTCTTTTCCGCGCAGGGAGAAGAGTCCCCTCGCATCCTGAAACCTCTGAGCACCGGCGACTGGCTGATGGGAGGAAACCTCCAGGGCATTTCGGGATCTTCCGGGTTTTTCCTGATCCTGGATGCCTCCGGAACCCCGCAGGGCGACCTCCGGCTTTCGGGACCCGCTGACGTGGTGTTTTCGGATGCGGTGGAGGCCTCCGGGAAAATCCACGGCACGGGGTGGGT
>WFYF01000288.1 GCA_015490255.1 Caldifarciminota bacterium | reverse complement strand
GGGTGGCGGGCAACTCCCGGACGGCTGTGCGGCCGGCCTCCAGCTTCTCCTCAAGCGTATAGGCCGCCTCCACCGCGAGTCCCGCGAGATCCCAGGATAGGCCGCCTGCTGCGACGGCCCGGGACACCCGCACCGGTCCCCGCACGGCGATCACGCGAGAGGCCAGGCGATGGCGCCGAAAAACGGGGAGTTCCAGGAGACGGGCGGCCAGGGTCTCCAGGGCGGTGCGGGGGTGTTCTGGGGGAAGAAGGGCCCAGTAGGCGTCCCCCACCAGGCTCATCACCCGGCCGCCGTGGGGACGGAGCAGTGCCTCGGCGTCCCGGAAAAAGCCCCGGATGATGCGCCCGAGGCGCTCCACACCTTCTGGCCCTTCCCCTTCCAGCCGTTCGGTGAGGGCGGTGAAGGCTCCGATGTCCTGGAGAAGCACCCAGGCCGTTCCCTGATGCAACGTCACGGGGAAAGTTTAGCCACCGGAAACGGAACCGTCCACACCTGTTTCACCCCACGAAATTTCTCGCGAAATTTCGTGGGGGCCCCGAAAAAATGCACCTCCTGCCGTGAGCATACACGGAAAAGGAGTTACACCTCGTTTTCCCCGGACCGGGTCTCCCCGGGGGCCCGGAACCCTCAGGGCAGGACTACCCGGAAACGCTGTGTGCGGTGGGTTCCTTCCACGATCAGCGTGTAAACCCCTGCCGGCAATCCCCGGAGCACCAGGCGCTTTGTCTCCGGACCCGCCCGAAGGATCCGTCGGCCCAGCGGGTCCACCACCAGAACTTTCCGCACCGGTCCGCCCAGAACCCGCAGCTCCCGGGGACCTTTCATGACCAGGCGAACGGATTCGCTACGGACGGACTCTTCCACATCCAGAGCCATGGGGGCTGACTGACCGTAGAGGTTGTCCAGCAGAATCAGGGAAGGGGTGGCGCTGGTTGTGGACAGGCGCCAGGCGGGATAGATGGTGCTGCCGTTCAGGGCCGGATCCAGCGTGTCCTGGATCTTCACCCATCCCGCCTTGAGGAGGCCGGTGAGGGTGTGGCTGTTCTGCCAGAGGACGGTGGCGGTGCCGGGATCCGGACCGCTGAGGGCCTGGACCGTCAGGGTGACGGAAACCCCCGCGGGAATGTTGATGAACCCCGCGAGCACGTTGCCATAGGTGGCATCACCTGCCGTGCCTCCCAGCGTCCAGGCCGGCCCCACCAGGACGTTGTTCTCCCCGGCCCGCGCGGTGTCGCCGGCCGCCCGATAGCCGGTGTGGCCGGTGGGGGCATACACTGCCCACGTCTCGCCGTTGCCGTCCAGGTCATAGGCGGCCCATCCCGTGAGGTCAAACTCAAACCCCTGGGCCCAGGTGGTATAGTTGGGGAACACGTAGTCGGAAAACCGCAGGGTGTCGTTGGAAAGGTCCTGATCGCCGGACTGTTCCGACCAGGCCTCAAAGGTGATCACGCCTTCATACCCCTGTCCCACATAACTGGCCATGCTCTGGCGAAAGGTATCCTGGACGGTGGGGGCATAGGGTCCGGCGGTGAGGGTATAGACCGTGGTGTCGGAGGAGCCCCGGAAGGTCACAACCAGGCGCCCGCCCATGGTGGTGAGATTGTTCCCGCCCCAGTTCCGGTGGACCACCGCCAGGGTGTCCCCATCCAGCTGGGTGGTGATGAAGGGCCAGTTGGGAAACACAAAAGACCACACACCCTCGTCCACAGCGTGAGACTTGCGCCCATACAGCCCCACCCCCCAGTCCCGGGTGAAAGGTCCGATCCAGTTAACGTTGTCAAAAGAAAACACGTTTCGGGTGGCGGGGTTGGCACAGTTGCTGCAGGCTTCCGCAGCCACCCAGACCGTGTCGGAGGGAGTGGCTAAGGACCGGTAACCCAGCCAGAAGAGGGTTTGCTGAATGGGATAAGGGTCGTCAAAATAGACGACCAGCCGCCAGCCCTGCACGCCGGGACCTGTGGGCACGTTGAAGGGGAAGGCGTCTATGAGGGTGGTGGGCTGGGTGGTGGTGCCGTTCCAGATGAAGATGGTGTCCGTGAGATTGGGGTCCTGGTTCTCGGCCACGAAATACACCTCAATGGAATCCACCCATAGGGGCAGATTTTCCCCTGGGGCCAGAGAAATCTGAAACCGTGTGGCGATCCAGAGAGGAATGTTGGTATAATAGTTGATGTTTGTCGTGATGCTGTGATACCGGTACCACTGGCCGGGGAGGACCTGAAGGGCAGGGTCAGAGCCCTCCGGGGACAGGGAACGTTCCTGAAGGAGGGAAACACGATGTTCGTTTTCTATCACCGGGGCCACCGCACGCTTCACCGGCCAGGCCACCGCCCGCCATCCTGGACCTTCTCCCACCACCTGACCGGCAAAGGCCAACAACCACAGCACCATCCCGCTCACGCTTCCCATCGTGAGACCTCCTGTGTCGCAATGGTATATGTTTTAGTATAGCACAAACCCCACGAACCATATACCGGGGTGGAGTATGTGGATCAGGCCTTGACGGAGGGATGGTTTTCCCGTATCCTTCAGGACGATGCAGCGGATTCTTCAGGCGCTCTGGGCGTGCGGGGTGGATTATGTGGTGATCGGAGGCGTGGCTGTGGCTCTGTGGGGTATTCCCCGCACCACGGTGGATCTGGATGTGGCCGTTCGCCTCACTCCCGAAAATCTGGAAAAGTTATGGCAATGCCTGGAAACCCTGGGCCTGCGCCCTCGCCAGCCGGTGGGACTTGAAGTCATCAAGGATTGCATGAGGCGTGCACGCCTGGTCCGGGAAAAGGGCATGCGGGTGCTGACGTTTGAAAACCCGGACGATCCCCTGGAAGTGGTGGACGTTCTGCTGGAAGAGGTTGTGCCCTTTGAGGAACTGCATGCCCGGCGGAAGGTGTTCCGGGCGGCGTCTTTCGGCATTCCGGTCGCGTCTGTTCCGGATCTGATTGTGCTGAAAACACGTTCCGGTCGTCCCGTGGATGTCTCGGACATCCAGGCGCTGCGCATGCTGGAGGACCATGAAGCGTCGTGAATATCTTCCCTATGCGGTGAGTCCGGAGCAGATCCGGGCCTTTTCCCGCCTCCCGGTGGAGGCCCGTCTTCGTTTCGTGGAGACCATGGCCCGGCTTCTCCTGGAAGTCCGGCGGGAGGAGACCGGGTCCCGGGGAGAACACGCCGCGGACGGGAAAATTCCTGAACGGGGCCCCCGGAGGCGACGTGACCCTGTTTCCCCACGGAAACGTCGCAGGGTTACCGGCGGAACCAGAGGCCCAGAGTGAGGACGGGGGTTTCCCGGATGGGCGGTTTGGGACAGGGGGCGTCCAGCACGAAGGGCCGGGTATAGCCGATCTCCATGGCGTCGTGGAGGCCGCCGAGAAGCCCCCAGGTGGTGCCTGTCCAGATGAAGCTGATCCCCGGCGGAAAGGCCCGAAAAACAAAACGGAGAGGGCCGGTCTGGAGATAGGGGGCGAGGGTGATCCATCCGGGCAGGGTGGCCAGGACCGACGTCTGGGGCAGGACCCTTCCGTAAAGCAGAACGCCGGGCTGGAGGCCTCCAGAGAGTTCAACCCCCACGGGAAGGGAGCCGGCGAAATCTTCATGGACGGAAAATCCGGGAAGCATGACGCCCGAGCTGCCGGCAAAAACGACGTGGAAGAGATGAAAGGAGAAGGTTCGCCGGTTTTCCCCTTGTTTCCGGGATGGAAAGTTCAGGCTCCACCAGAGATCCACGAAGTTCCGGGGACCCGGCCGGCAGTCCGGATCCAGCCGTTCCGAGGTGTAGTGCTGGACAGCGAAGGTATGTGAGGGAGCTGACGAAGAGATGGGGGCGGGAGGAAGAACCACCGGAGGGAGGGCACACCCTCCCGCCCCTGCGAGGGCGAAAACCAGTGTCCTGCATATCCGGTGGGTCATGGCGCAGGTGAGTCGGGCAGGGATTTCAAATAGGGGCGAAATGCCTTTTCCATTCGGATCATAGCGTCAATCATGGCTTCCTGAAGCTCATCCCATCGGTCTCTATCCTGCAACCCGCCTTTTCCCCGAAGGGTATACGCGATCCGGGAAGCACGTCGGAAATCCAGACGCAGCCATTCCAGGGGGGCTCCGAAGGCCTGTTCAATGGCCTCACGGTGGTGATGGAGATGGTCAAAAATCGCCTTGTTGGCAGCCTGATCCGGGGTGTCGATATACAGTTCCACACGGGCATGATCTTTCAGAATCACATAGGTCCACTTCAGCCCGCTTTTGCCGGCCCCTGTGGAGATCCAGTGATCGGTGGTGGGGGAGCGGTTCGCGTGAAGACGAGTCCGCTTCCGGGCTTTCTCCAGAAGTAATGCCCAGAATTCGCGTCTGCGTTTGTGACGTTCCGCAAGTTCTTTCTTTTGTCCGCCGATGGCCCGGGTTTCCTCGCTTGGACCGGCCACAATGGTGAAAAGGGGAGCCGGTGGAGAATCGCCAATCCGTACAGCCTCCACCTGAATGAGATAAAGTGATACGCCTGCGGGAAGGAATTCGTTGAGCCACTGCACCGCCCGCTCATGTTCGGGCCGGACCCGGGCAACGATCCACAGCGCGGTTTTTGCCTCCAGATTGCTCATATATGTGAGAATTTTACCGAGATGGTCGTGATCTGTGGCCGCAAGTTGATTTTCAATCACCACCAGGTTTCCTGCGGGGTCTTCCGCCAGGATGTCTGCCGAAAAGGGACCGACGGGAGACTCCTGGGCGACCAGGTTCAGAGGGAACCCCAGCACATCTTCCAGATAGTCCAGATTATCGGCAAGCCAGGAGGTGAAATCCCGGGCTTCATGGGCCCAGACCTCCCGGAGAGGAACCTTTTTCAACCGGCCGATCATGACTTTTCTCCAGGTGCCACTGTTCAGGGTTCATTCTAGGGATTCCGATGATCGAGTCCATGATGCCCGCAACGACACCACGACCGCTGACAAACGCATGGCTAAAAGATACACAGCATGAGCGGACCGTTCAAGCCAGACGGGCTTGTAAAAATCCGAACTCTGGGAAAACCCTGCAGGTTTTGCGGTATAACAAGCTCCCTGATCAGGGCGGTTGCCCCCTCCCCCTTGACGGGGGAGGGTTCTACCCCAAGGGATTTCCGAAGGCAATCTCTTGGGGAGCTAACCACGCCAGCAGAACGCTTTAGAAGTTCTGCAAGCTCCGCAGGGACCCCAGACCCCGGCAAGAGAGAAATCGTGAATTGTGAGTTTTTCGGGGTATGTTTTCGGGGCCCCCGCGGTGTTTCCGTAAGGAAACAGCGTGGGGCATAATTTTCATTCGCCATCTGTGCCGTATAATTCATCCGGAGCACCTGTTCAAGCGCCCGGGGAAGGAAGAATCGTGACTGCACCGCAAACCGAAATCATTCAGGTCATCCGGAGGTCTCTGGACCCGTGGGGAGATGTCGTGGATTTTGCGTTCCTGTTTGGTTCGGCCGCCCGGGGAACCCTCTTCCCCTGGAGCGATCTGGATCTGGCCATCCATTTCGCAACACCTGTGGATCTCCTGGAGCAGGGGCGCATCAGCGCCGCGGTGGAACAGCACACCGGAAGACCCGTGGACCTCGTGGAACTCAACCGCCTTCCCGAGACCCGCCCCCGCCTGGCGTTTGAGATCCTTTCCTCCGGGATGCTGGTGGTGTGTCACAACCCGAAAGCCCTGGAGACCTTTCAGCACCGCACCATCCTCCACTATCTGGACACCGCCCCCCTGCGGCGCTGGATTGATGAAGCCTTTCACCGGCGCCTGGGCCTCCGGAGGGATAGCCCGTGAGGCAAAAACTCCAGCGTCTGGAAACACACCTTGTCCAGCTGGAACAATTCCGGAAGCGGTATACCCTGGAGGATGTCCGGAGCAATCCCTATCTTGAATGGGCGCTGCGCTATGGGCTCCTTGAAGCCGTCCAGATGGTGGTGGACATCAGCTGCCACCTGATTGTTCGGGACAGGATCGGGACGCCGGAAACCTATGCCTCCTGTGTGGACCTTCTGGAACACGCAGGGTACGTGACGCCGGACCTTGCCGCGCGCCTCAGGGGCATGGTCGGCCTGCGCAACCGCCTCGTGCACGAATATGCCTTCGTGGACGTCTCCCGGCTTTACGCGTTTCTGGACCATCTTGAGGATTTCCGGGCTTTCCTCCGCCAGATCGCCCCGCGAATCACGTAATCCGGCCTCAGCAGGGTATATTTTCCAGGGCCTCCACAGTGTTTCCGGATAGGGGCGATGTAACCGGGATATTTTTGGGTTCCCACGGCGTTTTCCTGAGAAAACCCCGTGGGATATGTTTCCCGGGGCCCCCGCGACGTTTCCGTACGGAAACGTCGCGGGGTGTTCTTTCCGGGGTATGTTTTTCCGGGTCCCCATGAAATTCCCTCGGAATTTCATGGAGTGTTTATTTCCGGGGTCCCCACGTGATTCCGCGAGGAATCACGTGGGGTGTCTTTAAAGTCCCCCATCCACCGGAATTTCCCGGCCGGTGATGTACGTGTTCCGGGAGAGAAGAAAGGCGATCACCTCCGCGATTTCCTCCGGGGTGCCGATGCGTTTCAGGGCTGTCTTTTCGGCGAGTTCCCGCCGGAGGGCCTCCACGGCTTTCCCCTGCAGAGGGGCCTGGGCTTCCTGAAAGGCCGCGAGACGCTCCGTCTGGATGAACCCGGGGGCCACGGTATTGATGAGCACGCCGGGATGCTCCCGGGCGGCGGTGAACAGGGCGTTGGTGAGGGCGGCCCGGAGGGCGTTGGACAGGGCCATGCCAGCGAGGGGGTTCCGGACGGTGAAGGACGTGATGGCCACCACCCGGCCGGGACGGGCCTGTTCCAGCAGGGGAAGGAGGGCCCGGAGGATGCGAAGCGGTCCTGCCACCATGGTCTCAAACCACGTGCGCCACAGCGTGTCGTCCACCTCCCGGAAGGCCAGCACCGGCGGACCGCCGGCGTTGAGCAGAAGGGCGTCCACCTTCGGTGTGTCGCCGAGCATCTCCAGAAGCCGCGAGGGGGTGGCGGGGTCTCCGATGTCCGCAGCCAGCGCCCGAACGGCATGGCCTTCTTCCTTCAGCCGGGAAGCCGCCGGTTCGGGGTCCCGGCTTGCCAGGATCAGATCAAACCCTTCCTGGCCCATCCGCCGGGCCACCGCGAATCCCATGCCTCTGGAGGCTCCGAACAGCACGGCAAGACGGTTCATGGGGAAGTCTCCCCCTGCTCCGGGTGGGAAAGGACCTTCTGGATCTGCCTGGCCCGTTTCAATGCGAGGAGGGTTTCCTTTTCCACGCGCGGAAAATGATCGTCATAGTCAGCCTGATTCCGCATTCTACGCAGGCGTCCAAGTTCAAGCCCCACTTTCCGAAACAGAGGTTCCGGCGCGCGGCGAAAATGACGTGTAACCACTGCATGATCTTGAGGGGTTCCGCTCAAAGGCACCCCTTTTCGGCGCGCGACTTCACGGGCAAGCCCGTAAGCCCCGTAGTAGGCCCGGCTGATCGCAGATCGGAGACATGCTTCTTCCTGTCCGAGGTGGTTTGCCTGGTGATACAGCGTCTCAGCCAGTGCAATAAAGTCTTTCCAGTCAAACTTCATCAAACACCACATCCACGTTGAAGAGATTCCCAACACGATCCTGCACGGTCACAAACCAAGAACGGTCAAAGGCGTCAAGCGTTGCCAGGATTTCTTCAACAGGCATATCCGGGGGGACATGGATCAGGGCGAAAAGCTCCCGGTTTCCCGTTTCCGGGTCACGAAACAGGTGAAGTTCCAGAGGGGTGGCATGGCCGAAAAGCCTCCTCAAGCGTTCTGATGCTTCCAGTACGATGTCAAGCAGCGGTTCGTGGGTGCGGAGGAAAGAGATCACTCCCGGGTCCCGAACGGAATAGCGGGCAAGGATTGCGGAGAGACGGCGTTCCACCTGGTCCGTGTGCGATTCTGTGAGGGTGGGTTCGGGCATCTGTTCTTCGGTGGCGGAAGGACTTCCTGAAGAGAATATACCAGGCCAGGGCCACGTCAGAATGGCGAGGGTGTTCATCGCTCCACCTCCTCAAACTGGGCCCGCAAACGATCCGTGATCACCCCTTCAAACACTTTCACAATATGCCTGTGGGCGGTGTCCATCCAGTCGGGAATACGATCTTCGGTCAAACTCTCCGGGTGAGCAAGAAAATAGTCCAGATCCAGCAAAACGTCGGCCTGTTTCCCTTCTGATATTTCACCGCTCCCCAGGCGGAGGTGCAGGGCGTCCCGATTCCCCTCAAAAGGGAAAAGCAGATAAACGGCGAATGCTTTATGGGTCCGGGGGAGAGAGGAACCAATGTGGGGATAGAGGGTGAAATAGTCCGGGAACTTCAGGGGATCCCGGGGGATGGTGATCCGGTTGATATACCGGAGGCCCAGACGCTCAATGGAGAGACCGGGAACCAGATCACGGATGGCCGCAAACACGTCGAGAATCAGGGGACGAAAGCCTTCCCAGTGGGGATAAGGCGCCAGATGGTGGATGGAAATACGATAGGGGTAGACCTGCACAAACGCCCGTTCGTCTTTCCGAAAAAAGCGGACCCCGTGCTGGATTTCAACGAAGAGAGAAGGATTTTCCCGGGCAGCGGGTGCAGTGTTCATTTCGGACATGGACCGGCGCAGAGGGAAACGCGGTTGCAGTTTCCTGTGGAGCGCATCAACAAGATGGTCTCCCCATTTCCCGGAAGGGACGAATCGGAACTCCGCAACAACCTCCACGATGGGAGGGTTCCGGTATTTTCGCCTGTCCATGATGTCTCTCCGTGCGGACGTGTCAGCGTGTGAGGGCGACCGGTTCTATTATGGGGACGGGCCGTCAGATTGTCAAAGTGTTTTTTCACGCGCGGACCTGTACAATTTTCAAAAACCGCACGGGAGGGCTGGGATGAGCCGGAAGCCTGAGGAACGGACCACCCTTTCGGGGATCCCCCTGAAGGTCTTTTATCGCCCGGAGGACGTCCAGGACCTGGACTATGCCCGGGATCTCAACGATCCGGGGAAGCCCCCCTACACCCGGGGGGTTTATCCCACCATGTACCGGGGGCGGCTGTGGACCATGCGGCAGTATGCCGGTTTCGGGACCGCTGAGGAAACCAACCAGCGCTTTCATTATCTCCTCTCCCAGGGACAGACCGGTCTGTCCATCGCCTTTGACCTTCCCACCCAGCTGGGCTACGATCCGGATCACCCCATGGCGGAAGGGGAGGTGGGCAAGGTGGGCGTGTCCGTCTGGAGTGTGGAGGCCATGGAGCGGGTGATGCGGGAGATCCCCCCCTGGAGAAGGTCTCCACCTCCATGACCTGTCTCTTATACACATCTCCGAGCCC
>WFYF01000287.1 GCA_015490255.1 Caldifarciminota bacterium | reverse complement strand
GTGGAGATGCTCGCCATGCCCCCCCTGCTCATCCTGGACGAGCCCGGGGAGGATTCCCTCTGGAAAGAGGTTCTGGGGGAACGGGAGCAGCGGGGGAACCTCACCGTGGTGATCACACGGGACAAAGAAACGGCACTGGAGGAGACCCTGTCCCGTGCGGTGCGGGTGGGGGTGGGCCGGCCGGAACTGGAGGACGCCCGGGCCCTTCTGGATCTTCGCAACGCCCGGCTGGAAGACAACCTGGTCCAGACGCTCTGGAAGGAAGCCCGGGGGCATCTGGGCCGTTTTTCGGCGTTTTTGGACAGCCTTTACGCCGCGGTTGGAGGAGACTGGTCCCGGGTCTCCTCTGACCTTGTGAAACGCCTGCTTTCTTAACAAGGGGGCTTGGGATGCTGGCCTGGTTTCAACGCCGAGGTGAAGGTCCGCTCGTTGCGGTGGACATCGGAACCCGCATGATCAAAGCGGTGGTTTTGAAGAAGGGGGCCGAACGGCCTGTGCTTTCTTTCGCCCAGGTTGAGCGACTTCCGGAAGACGTGATCGTGGGTCGCGAATTTGTGGACCGCGGGGCAGTGGTGGATGCCCTGGCAGGGCTGGAGGCGTCCCTCGGAGCGGAGACCCGGCGGGCCATCGCGGGGATCGGGGGCCGGGGAATCCTGGTGCGCCGGGAGTCCATCCCCATCAGCCGGGGACAGAAGAAAGAGGAAGCCCTGGAGGCCTATGTGCGCTCCCTCCCGGGGCAGGATGTGGACATCCTCTATGACTTTGTGGAGCTGGAGCGCACCGAATCCACCGTGAACGGGATTCTGGTGGTGGCCCGGAGCGAGGCGGTGGGGGACACCCTCTATCTCCTGCGGGATGCGGGGTTTGACCCCATGGTTGTGGACTATGAAGGGCTGGCGCTGCTGAATTTTTACCGGGGGCTTCAGGTTCTGCCGGAGACGGGAGCCTATGGCATCCTGCACATCGGTTATGAGATCACCTATTACAGTGTGGTGCAGGAGGGGCGCCCCATCGCGCTGGGAGAAACGGAGCCCGCCCTGAAGTTCTTTGCCGATGGGATGGCCCGCCTTCTGGGACTGAACCTGGAAGACGCCCTGCGGGCGGTGCGGGGAGACATTCCGGAAGGCACCCCGGAAGAAAGCGTGCGAACGGGACTGGAAAGTGTTCGGGAGACCTTTGTGGACGATGTTCATGCCCATCTTTCCCGGATTGTTGAAGAAGCCGGCCGGCTGGAAGGGCTGTTTGTGAGTGGAGGGGGAGCCACAGTTCAGGGGCTGGACGAGGCCCTTGAACAGCGGTTCGGGGTTCCGGTCACCCTGGTCAACGCGCTGGACTATGTGGACAACCAGACGCCTCTGGACCACGATGCCGGATATCTCCTTCCGGTGGCTGTGGGCATGGCCCTGCGGAGCATCCAGCCTGCTCCCTACCGCATCAACCTGATTCCGGAGGAAGAGCGTCTGGCTGTGGAGGAGGCGGCCCTGCCCATCCCCCGGCCGGACCTGGTGATCCCCCTGGCCTTTCTGGCGGTTGGGGGTCTGGTGGTTGCCGGGGGCTGGTGGACCCGCCGCAGCCGGATCCAGGATCTTGAGGTGAAGGTGGCGGAAATGCAGGAGGAGCTGGACCTCCGGCGGGCCCGGCTGGGGAACCTTGCGGATCTCCGGCAGAAAAAGGAGATCCTTTCCCGCAAAATCGAAACCATCCGGAACCTCCGCCGGGACCAGACCCGCGCGGTGGAGGAGGTGAATGCGCTGATCCGGGCGCTGCCTCCCGGGGTGTGGCTGGAGAGTGTTCAGGATCAGGGTGCCCAGATGTCTCTGACCGGTGGGGCCTATCATTATGCCGCTATCGCGGAATATCTCCGCCGGCTCCGCCTTTCGGAGTCCTTCACCGCGGTCCGGTTTGTGGAAGCCCGGGAAGAAGAGGTGGAGGGCCTCGGGGTTTTCCGGTTTTCTTTTGTGGTGACCAAGCGGGGTGGGCTCACCCCCCAGTAAGGGCCAAACAGGAGGTTCAGGGATGCGTTATGGGTTTCTGGCTTTGTTGGCGCTCATCCTCGGCGCATGCAGCGCCAGGGATTCTTCTTCCACCGTGACCGTGGCCGGGGAGGTGGTGGAAGGGGCAACAGCCCGGCCGGTTCAGGGAGTTCAGGTTACGGCCACGTTTGTGAACGAGCCTGCCAACCCCGGGGAGATCGTTCCCTCTTATCCTTCGGTGGTCACCACAACCGATGACAGCGGCCGGTTTGCCCTGGATGTTCCTCTTTCGGGGGTGGTGGACGATCCCACCAACCCCACGCGGATCATACCCGTCGCGGGACTCCCGGTGACGTTGCGGTTTGAACATGTCATTTTCAAAGGGACAGAGTGCGATTCCACGGGTCCCCAGAACATTCTCTGGAACATCTATGCCAAGATGACCACCTCCCGCACCTTCCAGCTTCCGGACGGGGGAACGCTGAACATCGGCACGGTGTTTCTGGAAGAGTTCACAGAAGAGACGGAATTTCGCTCCGGAACGCCGGGAGGGTGCTGACGTGCTCAGAAATCCGCTGGTTCGCGGACTTGTGATCGGCCTCGTGGTGCTGGTGGTGGTGATCGTGGGGGGCATCCAGGGGGTCTGGGGTCCCCAGAACCGGGAGATTGCCCGCCTTCAGCAGGAGCAGGAGCGGCTGGAGCGGGAACTCCGGGTGGTGGCCCGGCAGGAGAAGGAGAAAGAGGCGCTGGAAAAGGAATACGCCCGGCTGATGGATCAGTGGAATCTTTTGAAGGACGTGCTGCCCCAGGATGAGGATCAGCCGGGGGTCCTTCGGCTCATCCACGATGCGGCGACCCGAAGCGGTGTGGCGGTGATCTCCGTTCGTCCCGCTGTGCAGGCTGCCCCTTCTCCTGCAACCACGCCGGCTTCCGCACAGCAGAAGAACGCCCGGAAACCGGCTCAGACCCAGGCCCCGGCCCTTTCTTACACCTCCCATCCTTTCACGCTGCAGGTGCGGGGAACCTTCTACGGGGTGATGGACTTTGCCCGGAACCTTCTCCGGGCGGAGCGACTGGGGAAAGTGGACCGCATCCAGATCCGTTACAGCCCGGAACGGAAACAGGACGAAGGCTGGGTGGAGTTCAACGTTGAAGCCAGCTTCGTGTATACCGTGTACAGCTTTCCGGAAGGGGGTGCACCATGAGGGGTTTCATGATGCTGATCATGGGCTTGCCCACGCTTCTTCCCGCCCAGGTTAAAGTTGAAGTGCAGAAAACCCCGTTTCAGGTTACCCTTCAGGGGACGTTTCAGGGGTTCCAGCAGTTTGCCTTGGCCCAGCCGCCCCGATTTGTGGTGGATCTCGTGGGTGCGCGGTATCCCGGGATGGACGAGATTCCGGTGGGTGTTCAGGGGGTGGTCCGGGTGCGGATCGCCCAGCATGCGGTGGATCCCACACCGGTGGTGCGGGTGGTCCTGGACCTGGAACAGCCGGGTCGGTTTGCGGTTGCCGAGGCCGGGGAGGACAAACTGGTGATCACTCCCGCAGGGACCGCTCCCGCCCCTTCCCCCGCGCCAAAACCGCCGGTGGCCAGAAGCGAGACAGCTCCCTCTCCCGCAACGGACGTCCAGGATTCCGTGGAAGCGGAGATCCTCAGGCTCAAGAGTCCCCCTCCCGTCCGTGTGGTGCGTCTGAACCGGGATCCCTTTGAGCCTCCCAACCGGGTGGAAGACACCCTGCTGGTGCCCCAGCGGGCGAAGCTTCTGGGAATTGTGAAGAACGACGCCGGAGAACGCTTTGCCCTTCTCACGGACGGGGAGCAGAACTACGTGCTTCGGGAAGGGGATCGGGTCGCCCAGGGA
>WFYF01000286.1 GCA_015490255.1 Caldifarciminota bacterium | reverse complement strand
CTCCTCAACCCCGATGTCCCCTGGCACCTGGGTCCGGTGGAAGGCCCTCCGGCCGAAGGGGTGGTGTTCACCCCCGGAGCCCCCTGGCGGGCTCCCATGCTTCCCGAGGGCCCCCGGGTGGCCCTGTTTCGCGCTCTGGACGAGGCCAGACACACGGGCTTTATGCTGCGCCTTGCGGGATTCGCGCCGGTGTATGTACCCCTCCTCCGCTTTCGCTTTCTTCCGCCCCCGGAGGGGTTTCCCCGGATGCTCCAGGAGGCGGATGTCCTGGTGTTCACAAGCCCCCGCGGGGTGGAAGGAACATTTCGCTGGCTGCGGATGCTGGGGCTTCGCTTCCCGGAACGTCCGGTGGTGGCCATCGGCCCCTCCACCGCCCGGGCGCTGGAAGCCCGGGGTTGTTTCGGGGTGCGCCTGCCGGAAACCTTCAGCGCGGAAGGTCTGGTGGACCTGTTTGCGGAAGAGGCGGTGGCCGGGAAACGGATCCTGCTCCTGCGTTCCGGGGGACGACCCCTCCTCCCGGAACGGCTCCGGGCATGGGGGGCGGAGGTGAGGGAGATCGCCCCCTACCGCACGGAGACCTATCCCCTGGATCGCCTGAAATTCTTTCTGGAAGATCTTTTGACCGCGCGCCACTGGCTGTTCACCAGTCCCAGCACGGTGGAGGGCCTCCACCGTCTCCTCACCCGCCACGGGGTCGCCATTCCCCGGGAGGCGGTGCTGTGGGCCATCGGCCCTGCCACCCGCGAGGCGATGGAGGCCCGGGGGTGGTCGGTCCGGGAAAGTCCGGTCCACACGCCGGAGGGCATGGTGGGGGCCCTGGTTCAGGCAGAGCAACAGGGAGGTGGATGATGTTTCCTGTGGAACGTCCGCGCAGGCTTCGCCGGACCGGTGTGCTGCGCCGGATGGTTCGGGAGACCACCCTCACGGTGGACGATCTGATCTATCCGGTGTTTGTGCAGGAAGGAACGGGGATGGAGCAGGAGATCTCCTCCATGCCGGGGCAGTTCCGCTATTCCGTGGACCGTCTGGTCCCGGCGGTGGAGGCGGCGGTGCGCCTCGGGGTCCCGGCGGTGATCCTTTTCGGAATCCCGGCCGAGAAGGATGAGGTGGGCAGCGGGGCCTATGCGGAGGAGGGGATCGTGCAGCGGGCCATCCACGCCCTGAAAAAGGCCTTCGGGAACGATCTCGTGGTGATCGCGGACGTGTGCCTCTGCGAATACACGTCCCACGGTCACTGCGGCGTGATCCACAATCACGATGTGGACAACGACGCCACCCTGGAACTCCTGGGGAAAACCGCGGTGAGTCTGGCGGAGGCCGGGGCGGACATGGTGGCCCCCTCGGCCATGATGGACGGACAGGTTCAGGCCATCCGGGACGCCCTGGATCGGGCCGGCTTCTCCCGGGTTCCCATCATGAGCTATGCCGCCAAGTTCGCCTCGTTCTTCTATGGACCTTTCCGGGAGGCAGCCGAATCGGCGCCGGGTTTCGGGGACCGCCGGGGCTATCAGATGGACCCCGCCAACGGTCGGGAAGCCCTGCGGGAACTCCTCCTGGACGATGAGGAGGGGGCGGACATCCTGATGGTGAAGCCGGCCATGCCCTATCTGGATGTGATCGCCCGGGCCCGGGAGGTCACCCTCAAGCCGCTGGCGGCCTATCAGGTTTCCGGGGAATACGCCATGCTCAAAGCGGCCGCCCGGAACGGCTGGCTTCCGGAACGGGATGTGGTGCTGGAGAGCCTCATGGCCATCAAGCGGGCCGGTGCGGATCTGATTCTCACCTATTTTGCGAAGGAGGTGGCGGAATGGCTGAAGTGAGAGCCCATGCCTTTGTGTATACGGAACTGGACCCCCGGCGGATGGGCCGGGAAGCGGTGGAAAGCACCCTGAAAACCCTGGAAGATCTCCCCGGCATGGTGGCCCTGTATCTCTATGATCTGGAGGGATTCTATCCGGGGATGAACGCCGGGATGTGGATGGCCATAGAGGATCTGGACGTCCTTCAGGAGGCAGGGTGGGTGATGCGGAAGGCGGGCTGGCCCCTGCGGGAGAGCCTGTGGGGCTTTGTTCGTCCCTCCCGCTATACCGGGAAGACCGGGATCAGTGTCCGGGTTCCCGGCCCCCGCCTGAAATATCTCGTGGTCTATCCCTTCGTGAAAACCCACGAGTGGTATCAGCTTCCCGCCGACATCCGGCGGGTGATGATGCAGGAACATGCCCGGGTGGGCCATGCCTACAAAGACATTGAGCAGATCCTGGTGTATGGCATGGGCCTCGCGCCCTGGGAGTTTGTGGTGGGCTATGAGACGGACGATCTCGTGCGGTTCAGCGACCTGGTGATGGAAATGCGTCAGACCCGGGCCCGGATCTACACAAAGCGGGACACACCCATCTACACCGGACGGCTGATCCGGAAAGAAGAACTCCTGGAGCGATTCTCATGAAGCGGCCCCACGGGGGAGTCCGGGTGCGTCCCGAGCTCGCCGGAGCCCCGCCCTACGAGGGGTTTGTGTTCCGGGACGCTCCCCAGAACATCTACTGGGAGGTCACCCGGGCATGCGATCTGGTGTGCCAGCACTGCCGGGCGGACGCCCAGGTGGCCCGCCACCCGGAGGAACTCACGCTGGAAGAGGGCCGGAGGCTCCTTGAGGACATCGCCCGGATGGGAAGCCTGCTCATCTTCACCGGCGGGGACCCCCTGAAGCGCCCGGATCTGTTTGATCTCATGGCCTATGCCCGGGAGCTCGGGATTCCCTTCGGCATCACGCCGAGCACCACACCCCTCCTCACCCGGGAGGTCCTGGCCCGCTTCAGGGAACTGGGGGTGATGGCGCTGGGGCTTTCCCTGGACGGACCGGACGCGGAAGTGCACGACGCTTTTCGGGGCTTTTCAGGGGCCTTTGAC
>WFYF01000285.1 GCA_015490255.1 Caldifarciminota bacterium | reverse complement strand
GGAGGGCGGCTATATGATCAGCCACCCCTACCACGTCCGCAGCCTCCACCGCATGGGCGTGCGCCTGCTGGGCCTCACCTGGAACGTGGACACGCTGCTTGCCGCCTCCTGCAAAGCCGAACGGGATTACGGCCTCACGGATCTCGGCAGACGGGTGGTGGAGGAAGCCCTGAACCTGGGCATGTTCGTGGACCTGGCCCACGCAAGCCCCCGAACCCGCAGGGACTTCGTGGAAACCTTCCCCGACATTCCTCCCCTCTATTCCCACGGCGGAGTCCTGCCCCATCCGAAAGACGCCCGAAACCTGAGCCTCGCGGAGATGGAGGCCTTCCGGCAAGGGCTGGTGGGCCTGGGCGTGGGGGATCTGTTTCTGGAACAGGAGGGTCTCGCGCTGGACGCGCTGGCCTCCTTTATCGCCAACCTGTTTCGGGATTTTCCGGAAACCGTTGCGCTGGGATCGGACTTCTTCGGTCTTGCCCCTTCCTCCATGCCTCCGGAACTCCAGACCCACGCCGATCTCCCCGTGCTGGCCGACGCCCTGAAGGAAAAGGGCCTGACCCACGCCGAACTCTGGTCGTTTTTCTTTGAGAACAGCCTCCGGTATGTCCGCCGCTTCCAGAAGGCCCTCGGAGGAACCCCATGATCCTGGTATTCAAAGAGCTCAAACCCGGTCGGAACGCCTTTTCTTTCACCGCAGAACCGGCGGAGCTGGATCTTCCCCGGGAAGATCCCGCCTTCACCGAAACAATTGCAGTAGAACTGGTGGCCCACAAACAGGTCAATCTCATCCAGCTTCGCCTCTCGGCCGGGACGCGGGTCCGCATGGTGTGCAGCCGGTGTGGCGAGACTTTCACCCGGGGACTTTCCGGAGAAGCCACATACGTCATCCGTCAGGGCAAGGAGCGTCTCACCCGGGAGAAAACCCTCTCTGACGAGGACGTGTTCACGATTTTCACCACCGAGGGGGAGCTGGACACCCTGCCCCTCATCCGGGAGGTTCTCCTCCTGGAGGTGCCCATGCGGCCCCTGTGCCGGGAGGACTGCGCCGGGCTGTGTCCGGTGTGCGGGGCCAACTGGAACGTGGAAACCTGCCCCCACCGGGAGCAGAAGGAAGAAACCCGAAAGAGTCTGGCTGTGCTTCAGGATCTGTGGAGACAGATGCAGGAACAGCACAGGGAGGGATGATGAAACGCACACCCCTTTATGAGCTTCACCTGGCGCACGGCGCCAGAATCACGCCCTTTGCCGGTTATGCCATGCCTATGGTCTATACTTCCATCCTGGAAGAACACCGGGCGGTGCGGACCCGGGCCGGCGTGTTTGACGTTTCCCACATGGGACGGTTTCTGGTTGAAGGTCCCGATGCCCTTGCCTTTCTCCAGTATGTGACCTCCAACGATCCCGCCCGCCTCACACCGGGTGGTGCGCAATACAGCCTTTTCCTGAACGAACAGGGCGGCATCGTGGACGACCTCGTGCTCTATCGCCTTGCGGAGAGCCGTTTTCTTCTCGTGGTCAACGCGGCCAACGCCATGAAGGACTGGGACCATCTGCACCGCCACACGCCGGGATTTTCCGTGAAACTCACCGACCTGACCGAAGCCTGGGCGCAGATTGCCCTCCAGGGGCCCCGGAGTGAAACCGTGATGAAAGACCTGTGGGGCCTGGACCTTTCCGATGTGGCCTTCTATCACTTTGTGGAGGCTCCGCTGGAGGGGGGACACGCCCTGATTTCCCGGACCGGCTATACCGGCGAGGACGGCTTTGAGATCTATGCCCCGCCGGAGGTGATCCGGAAGGTTTTCACGCGCCTGCTGGAGCATCCCGACGTGTCCCCGGCGGGCCTGGGGGCACGGGACACCCTCCGGCTGGAGATGGGCTATCCCCTCTGGGGCCACGACATTGACGAAACCACCACGCCGCTGGAAGCGGGCCTGGCCTGGACGGTGGTGCTGGCCAAAGAACGCTTCGTGGGTCGGGAGGCGATGCTGCGCCAGAAAGAACAGGGGATTGCCCGCAAACGCATCGGCTTTCAGAGTGCTTCCCGGCGGGAGATCCCCCGGGAGGGCTTGACGATTGAAAAAGAAGGGACCGCGGTGGGGAAGGTCACAAGCGGCACCCTGTCGCCTTCGCTGGGCGTGGGCATCGGCATGGGCTATGTCCCCGTGGAACACGCCCGGGTGGGGGATCACCTCACCATCGCCGGGAGGAGACCTTTTGAGGTGACCGTGGTCCGCCTGCCTTTCTATAAGCAGGGCTCGCTCAAATCCCCCCGGAAAAAAGGAGGCGCATGATGGGCCGGATGTGGGCTCTGGGCCCGGATCTGGAGGTATCCCGGATCGGTCTGGGCGCCTGGCAGTTCGGCACCGAACGCTGGGGGTATGGTTCGGATTTCACCCGGGAGGACGCCATCGCCGCCATTCATGCCTCTCTGGAGGCCGGTGTGAACTGGATTGACACGGCGGAGGTGTATGGCGATGGGGAATCGGAGCGCATCATCGCCGAGGCCCTGGGCGACCGGATCCGGGATGTGGTGATCGCCACCAAGGTCGCGGGCTCCCACCTCCGGTATGGGGATGTTCTCAAAGCCGCGGAGGGCTCGCTGCGGCGCCTCCGGCGGGACTGGATTGACCTCTATCAGCTTCACTGGCCCAATTCCTATGTCCCCCTTGAGGAGACCCTGAAGGCGCTGGAAGAGCTCCTCGCCTCCGGGAAAATCCGGTATGTGGGGGTGTCCAATTTCCCTCCCGAACTCACCGAACCCCTGCGGCAGGCCCTGGGAGGGCGGCTGGTGTCCAACCAGGTCCGCTACAGCCTGGCCGATCGCTCCATTGAAAAACACATTCTTCCTTATGCCCGGCGGCACGGCATCGCCATCATCGCCTACAGCCCTCTGGGCCAGGGGTTGCTGACCGGGAAATACACCCGGGACAGCCTTCCGGAAGATCCCATCCGGGGGGATCACCCCCTGTTCCGTTCGCCCAATGTGGACCGCATTTTTGAGGTGGTGGCGGTGCTGCAGGAGCTTGCCCGGAAATACGAACGCACCCCGGCCCAGATCGCCCTGCGCTGGCTCATCCAGCAGGACGGGGTGGTGGCCATCCCGGGTGCGAAAAACGCCGAGCAGGCCCGGGACAACGCCGCCGCCATGGACTTTTCCCTCACACCGGAAGACTGGGCCCGGCTCTCGGAGGTTTCCCGGTTTGAAATCACGTATTTCACGGAATAAACCTTTCACAGGAGCAGGCGTATGCTGGTTGCGTTGATGGTTGCGTTGAGCCCCGGGTATCCCGTGGAGGCCGCCTGGCCCATTCCCAACCGGGAATATGTCCCGGCCCTTCTGGAGGTCCTCCGGAACGCACAGCACTCCATTGACATCTTCATGTATATCGGGCGGTATTACCCCAACTATCCCCAGGACGCCAACAGCAAGATCATCCAGGCCCTGATTGACGCCCACAACCGTGGCGTGCGGGTGCGGGTGCTCCTGGACGCCTCGGCGTGGAACGTGGGGAACAGCCTCCAGAACCGGGCTTTTGGAGACACCCTCCGCCGGGCGGGGATTGAGGTCTGGTATGACGATCCCAACGTCACAAGCCACGACAAACTCATCATCGTGGACACCCTGTTCGTGATTGTGGGGTCCACCAACTGGAGCTATTACGCCCTGGAGCGCAACAACGAAGCCAGCGTGCTTCTGAAATCCCGCCCCCTCGCGGAATATTTTCTGGCTCACATGGAAGAGGCCATGCGCTTCGCCACGCAGGACTTTCCACCCCTTGAGGAGTGAGGCATGGTCTGGCTTCTTGCGCTTCTGAGCACGGAACCCCTCCATCTGACCATCATCCACACGGGAGAGTTCTACAGCGAATATGCGGGGACCCGTGCATGGTTCTTCAATCCGGAGTTTCCGCCTCCCATCGGGGGCCTGCAGGCCCTGGGGGACCTGATTGAACACACCCGGAAACAGCGTCCCCATCTCCTCCTCCTGGACGCCGGGAACTTCGCAGCCGGAGACCTTTTCGGAGAGCGGAGTCGCCTCCAGGAAGCGGTGGAATTCTTGAGAAAACATCCCTACACCGCGCTGAACGTGGGGTTCCGGGATCTGGTCCTGGGGCCGGCCCGGCTCCGGACCCTTCGCGCCAGCATCCCCACGCCCCTGCTTTCGGCCAATCTGCGCCTGGCCGACGGTTCCGTGCCTCCGTATATCACACCGGACACGGTGATTGAGGTGGACGGCGTGCCCATCGGGAT
>WFYF01000284.1 GCA_015490255.1 Caldifarciminota bacterium | reverse complement strand
GTGTATGTGGTGGCGGTGGTGCAGCGGGGAGGGAAATCTGCGAAGGAGATTCTGGAATCAGGCGTTCCCCGGATTCTTTCGGAACTTTCCTTTGAAAAAACCATGCGGTGGGACGGGGCGGGAGTGCGCTTCCCCCGGCCCATCCGGTGGCTGGTGGCCCTCCTGGATGACGAGGTTCTGGACATGACGTATGCGGGCCTGCGCGCCGGACGGGAGAGCCGGGGACACCGGTTCCTGGCTCCAGCGGTTGTCATCCCCCATGCCCGGGAATACGACGGGGTGTTAGAGAAGGCCGGGGTGGTGGTGGATCCGGAGGAAAGGAAAGCCCGGCTTGCGTCCCGGATGGACGCGCTGGCCCGGGAGACGGGTGTGGTGCGGATTGAGGATGCGGAGCTCCTTCAGGAGAACACCCATCTGCTGGAGCTTCCCGAGGCGGTGCCGGGGCGGTTTGATCCGGTTTTTCTGGATCTCCCGGAGATCGTGATCCTGACCGCCCTGAAGCAGCACCAGCGATATTTTGGCGCCAGGACAGAGGAAGGAAAGCTGGCCCCGGTGTTTCTGGCTCCCATGAACGTGCCCGCCGACCGGGCTGAGACGGTGCGGCAGGGGGTGGAGCGGGTGGTGCGGGCCCGGCTGGAAGACGCCCGGTTCTATTTTGAGGAAGACCTGAAAATTCCTTTGAAAGACCGCATCCCCCTCCTGCGGGGGGTGTTCTGGGTGGAGCGGCTGGGGACGCTCTATGAAAAGACCGAACGCCTGGTGAAACTTTCTCTGTGGATTGCGGAACGTGTGGGGGCGGACAGAAAGGTTGTGGAGGAAGGAGCCTGGCTTGCCAAGGTGGACCAGACCACCCTGATGATCCGGGACGGCAAGGAGTTCACCAAACTGGAAGGCCGCATCGGGATGGAATACGCCCTGCGGCAGGGCTATCCTGAACCGGTGGCCCGGGTGATCTATGAGCATCACCTTCCGAAAGGCGGAGAATTCCCCCGGACGCGGGAAGGGGCGGTGGTGGGCCTGGCCGACCGGATGGACACCCTGGTGGGATTTTTCGCCATGGGCGAGCGGGTCCGGGGATCCCGGGATCCCTTTGGCCTGCGCCGGGATGCCACCGGGGCCTTTGATCTGATCCTGCGCTTTGACATGGGGCTGGACGTTGCGGCCCTGCTGGAGGAGGCCGCCCGGAATTATCCGGAGGACCTCCAGGCTGTGGAGGCCCTTTCCGATCTGAAGGCCTTCCTGATGGATCGGTTGGAGCGTCACCTGGAGGAGCGGGAGGGGATCCGCTATGACATCGTGGACGCGGTGATGGCCCTGGGGAACTGGAACCTGGTGGACGTCCACCATCGGGCCCGGGCCCTGCAGGATCTTCTTGAGAAGGACGAGGAGCGGTTTACCGGCGTGGTGGTGGGCCTGAAACGGGTGGCCAACATCCTGAAGGATCAGGCGGTGGAAGGACCGCCGGACCCGGCCCGGTTTGAGGAAGAGGCCGAGCGGGCCCTGTGGGAAGCCCTCCCGGAGGTGGATGGCGTCCTTCAGGAGGCCCTGGCGGCCCGGGACTATCCCCGGGCGCTGGAGGCCCTGTTCTCTCTGCGTCCCCTCATCGACCGGTTTTTTGACACGGTGTTCGTGATGGTGGAAAACGATGCTGTGCGCACCAACCGCCTGCGTCTTTTGAAGGCGGTGCGGGACCGGTTTGAACAATACGCCGATCTCTCCCGGATCGTGGTTCAGGGATAACCAGGAGGATGTGATGCTGGAAAAACCTCTGGTGGAATGGATTCCGGTGGAGGGTTTTGACTTTCAGGACATTCTCTATCACAAGGCGAGGGAAGGCATTGCCAAGATCACCATCAACCGGCCGGAGGTCCGGAACGCCTTTCGCCCCCGCACGGTGTTTGAAATGTATCAGGCCTTCAGCGATGCCCGTCGGGACCCCCGGATCGGGGTGATTCTGCTCACCGGTGCAGGGCCGGCGCCGGACGGAAAATGGGCTTTCTGTGCCGGCGGGGACCAGAAGATCCGGGGCGAAGCGGGATACCGGGATGAGACGGGGAAAGAGTGGCTCAACGTGCTGGACCTTTATCGGCTGATCCGGGCCATTCCCAAACCGGTGATCGCCCTGGTGGCCGGATATGCCATCGGCGGGGGGCACGTGCTCCACGTGGTCTGCGACCTGACCATAGCAGCGGACAACGCGATTTTCGGTCAGACCGGGCCGAAGGTGGGAAGTTTTGACGCGGGGCTGGGCTCGGCCTATCTCGCCCGGATCGTGGGCCAGAAAAAAGCCCGGGAGATCTGGTATCTCTGCCGGCAGTACGGTGCCCGGGAGGCCCTGGAGATGGGCCTGGTGAACAGGGTGGTGCCCTTGGAGAAGCTGGAGAACGAGGGCATCCGGTGGGCGCTTGAAATTCTGGAGAAGAGCCCCATCGCCATCCGGGCCATCAAATATGCCATGAACGCCGATGTGGACGGACAGATCGGACTGATGGACCTCGCCGGGACGGCCACCATGCTCTATTACATGACGGAAGAGGCCCAGGAGGGGAAGCGGGCCTTTCTGGAGCGGCGCAAGCCCGACTTCCGGAAATTCCCCTGGCGGCCCTGAACACGGGAGGAAGGCATGGAATTCTGGAACGGAAAACGGGTGCTCATCACCGGGATCAGCGGGTTTGTAGGCCCCTATCTCGCCCGGACGTTGCTGGAGCGGGGGGCGGAGGTGTGGGGACTCTTCCGTCCCCGGGCGGACGGCCGGGTGCCCGCACGGGTGCGGGAGATGGGCCTGGAGGGCGAAGTGCGGCTTGTGGTGGGGGACCTGCGGGACCTGGCCAGCCTGGCTTCCGCGCTGGACGAGGCCCGGCCCGAGGTGGTTTTTCACCTGGCAGCCCAGTCCTTTGTGGCCCGGAGTTTTCGCTATCCCGTGGAAACCTTTGAGATCAACACCCTGGGCACGGCCAACCTCCTGGAGGCCGTACGGTTCAAGAACCCGGACATCCGGGTGGTTTTCGCAGGGTCCAGCGAGGAATACGGCCTGGTGTTCCACAACGAGACCCAGCTGGCCCGGGCCCGGGAGAAATACGGCCGGATCTTCCCCGAACCCACGCGCCTTCCGGAATTGCCCATCCGGGAGGAGAATCCCCTGCGCCCCATGTCCCCCTATGCGGTGAGCAAGGTGCAGGGGGACTATATGATGCGGAACTATTTCCACAGCTACCGCATTCCCACCATTGTGTCCCGGGCTTTCAACCACGAGGGGGCCGGCCGGGGACCGATGTTCGTGACCTCCCAGATCGCCAATCAGGTGATGCGCCGGGTGATGGGAGAGCAGGAGGAGATCCGCCTGGGTTATGTGGGGGCCTTCCGGGACTGGTCCCACATTCAGGACGTGGTGGAGGGCTATGTCGCCATGGCCGAAAAGGGGGAGCCCGGGGAAGTCTATAATCTGGGATCGGCCCGGACCAACAGCGTTCTGACCTATCTCCTGTGGGCCCTGGAAGAAGTGGACTGGAAGGTCCATGAACTGCGGACCCTCCGGGGGGACGTTCGGGTGGAGGACCCCGGCCGGGAGGAAATGCTGGAGCGTTTCGGCGTGGCCTTTGCCGCAAGCCGGGTGGATCGGATGCTGCTGGATGGAGAGGTGGATTTCACCCTGGAGCAGGAAGGCCTGCGCCTTGTCACCGAAAAGGGTGAGGTGGTGGTCCGGTTTGACCCTTCCCGTTTCCGACCGGCGGAGGTGCCCATCCTCCTCACGGATGCCCGCAAGGCCCGGGAGCGCCTGGGCTGGGTGCCCCGGAAAGGATTGCGGGACATTTTGCGGGATCAGATCAACTTCTATCTGGACCCCCACCGGCGTTTCCCGCCCGAATGAAGATCGCCATTGTGAACTGGCAGGATCCCGCCCATCCCTATGCGGGCGGGGCGGAATATTACCTGTGGGAATATTTCTCCCGTCTTGCTCCCCGTCACGAGATCCACTGGTTCGGCGCCCGGGCGAAGGGGATGCCCGCGGTGGAACGGGGGAAGGACGGCATCACCTATCACCGGATGGGGCCATGGCACATTGCCAACTTCACGGTGCCCCTGCTTTATGCCCGGTGGCGGCGCCGGCACCGTCCCGACGTGGTGGTGGACAGCATCACCAAGGTGCCCACCTTTCTGCCGCTTTTTGAGCGGGACGTTCCCGTGGTCACCTTTGTGCCTCATCTTTTCGGTGAGACCGCCTTTCAGGAAACCAATCCGGTTCTGGCATCCTATGTGGTGCTCATGGAACGTCCTATTCCGCGGGTTTACCGGCCCACGCCCTTCATCGCCATTTCAGAAAGCACCCGGCAGGACCTGATCCAGCGGGGCGTCCCGCCGGAGAACATCCGGCTGTTTCTCCCCGGTGTGGACACGGAACGCTACACGCCGGGCGAGAAGTCGCCCACCCCTCTGGTGGTCTATCTGGGACGGATGAAACGATACAAGCGTGTGGACCTTGCCCTCCAGGCCTTCCGGCGGGTGTTCCAGGAGGTGCCCGGGGCCCGGATGGTGGTGGTGGGTGGAGGAGATTATCTGGAGGCGCTGAAAAAAAACGCCAGGAATCTGGGACTCGGGGATGCTGTCACCTTCACCGGCCTGGTGCCGCAGGAGGAAAAGATCCGGTATCTCCAGCAGGCGTGGGTGCTGGTGAACACGTCGCCCAAAGAGGGCTGGGGGATGGTGAACACCGAGGCCCAGGCCTGCGGCACCCCTGTGGTGGCCTTTGATGCCCCCGGGATCCGGGACAGCGTGCGTCACGGAGAAACCGGGTTCCTGGTTCCCTGGGGGGATGTGGAAGGCCTGGCCCGGGCGGTGGTTCGTCTGCTTCGCGATGATAAGCTCCGCAGGTCCTTTGCCCGGAACGCCCGGACCTTTGCGGAGAGCCTGTCCTGGGACCGTTTCGCCCTGGAACTGGAAGCCTATCTTCAGGAACTGATCCGACGGCACCGTCAGGTGCCCTCTCCGGGAGGACGGTGATGTCCAGGAGTCATTCCCTGTTTGAACGGGCCCGGCAGGTGATGCCGGGAGGGGTATCCAGTCCGGTCCGGGCTTTTGGGGCGGTGGGGGGCGCTCCCCGGTTTCTGGTCCGGGGAGAAGGTCCCCATGTGTGGGACGCGGACGGCCGGAAATATGTGGATTATGTGCTGTCCTGGGGGCCGCTGATTCTGGGGCATCGTCACCCTGAGGTGACTGTGCGAGTGGTGGAGCGGCTGCTCCGGGGGAGCTCCTTTGGCGCGCCCACGGAGGTGGAGGTCCGTCTTGCGGAGAAAATTGTCCGGGCCTTTCCCTTTATGGATCGGATCCGGTTTGTGAACTCCGGGACGGAAGCCACCATGAGTGCGGTGCGTCTTGCCCGGGCCTATACCGGTCGGGACGGCGTGGTGAAGTTTGCCGGGTGTTATCACGGCCATGCCGATACGTTTCTGGTCCAGGCCGGCTCTGGCGCCCTCACCTTCGGGGTGCCCTCTTCTCCGGGAGTTCCGGCGGATATGGTCCGGCATACCTATATCTTGCCCTACAATGATCTGGATGCGGTGAGGGCGCTGTTTGACGAAAAGGGAGAGGAGATCGCGGCGGTGATTGTGGAGCCCGTGGCGGGGAACATGGGGGTGGTGCTTCCCGAGCCGGGATTTCTGGAGGGACTCCGAGAAGTGACGCAGGCTCACGGGGCTCTCCTGATTTTTGACGAGGTGATCACGGGTTTCCGGATCCATTTTGGAGGAGCATCCACCTATTATGGCATCCAGCCGGATCTTGTGACCCTGGGCAAGGTGATCGGGGGAGGTTTCCCGGTGGGAGCCTATGGGGGCCGGGAGGAGGTGATGGCTCTGGTGGCTCCGGAGGGCCCGGTTTATCAGGCTGGCACCCTTTCGGGAAACCCGGTGGCCATGGAGGCGGGACTGGCCACCCTGGAGGTGCTGGAGCGGGACAACCCCTATGAGGAACTCTCCAGCCACCGGGAAGTCCTCACCCGGGGCATTCAGGAGATCTTTGATCGGGCGGGGATTCCGGTCAGCCTTCCGGGCGTCGGGTCCTTTTTTGGAATCTTTTTCCGGGAGATCCCTCCCCGGAACCTGGAAGAGGTGAAGGCGAGTCGGACGGACCTCTACCGATCCCTTTTCCACGCTCTGCTGGAAGAAGGGGTG
>WFYF01000283.1 GCA_015490255.1 Caldifarciminota bacterium | reverse complement strand
TTCTCGAGGTAGCAGCGGAGTGGGTGCAGCGGGTCCATCTGGGCCGCGGGATGGAAGGGAAAACGCCATAGGAAAAATTCCAGGAGATTTACGGTGTGTCCGATGTGGAACCCGTATTCCCTGTGGTGCTCCTCGATGACCTCTCGGTCCTGTATGTCACGCAGTTCCTCCCGGAAATGAAAGGGGTGGGTCAATCTTTATTGAAACGCTACACCCCCGTTTGACAAACCGGCGACGGACGTGTATGATGGCAGAAGAACGACCAGGAGGGGGATCATGAACCTGTGGATGGTGGGGGTGGTGATGCTCCCGGGCACGCCCCCGGGAAAGGTTGCTGGAACGCATCTGCTGACCGGTTCTCCCCGGAGCCTCCAGGATTCCATGAACGTTCGGTGGGTGGGAGCATGGCCCTATGGACCGGCCAGTGCAGTGGCGGTGGATTCCGCCCGAAATCTCGTGTTTCTGGGGGCAGGGACGGTGGTGCATGTCCTGGACGTGACAAACCCGTCCAGTCCCGTGCAGATTTCGGAGGTGGTGACCCCGGGGGTTGTGGAAGGGCTGGCCTATGATCCATCCTCCGGGCGTCTCTATCTGGCCAGCGGAAAACGGGGGCTCCAGGTGGTGGACGTGATGGATCCCGCAGGTCCCGTGGTGGTGGGAAGCCTGGACACACCGGGATATGCCCGGTATGTGGCCGTTTCGGGAAACCTGGCCCTGATCGCCGACGGCCCCGCCGGGCTGCGAGTGGTGGACGTGACGGATCCCACCGGTCCGGTGGAGGTGGGATCCTACGATACGCCGGGACACAGCTGGGGCGTGGCGGTCTCCGACAGCTTTGCCTTCGTGGCGGACGGCCCTTCGGGATTGCGCGTGATCCGCATCACCAGTCCCACCAACCCCGTGGAAACCGGGTTTCTGGACACCCAGGGGAGCGCCCATCGGGTTGCCCTTTCGGGGAACCACGCTTTCGTCGCCGACGGGCATTTCGGCCTCCGTGCCATCAACGTTTTCAATCCCACGGCTCCTGTGGAGGTGGGCGCCTACGATACGCCAGACTATACCTGGGGAGTCAGCCTTGCAGGCGGCTACGCCTATGTGGCAGATGGGTATGGAGGCATACGGGTGGTGGAGATATCCAGTCCTGCCAGTCCGGTGGAAGTTGGGGCTTACGATACCCCGGGGTATGCGCTGGAAATCGGGATTTCCGGGGGATACGCTTACGTTGCCGACGCCTTTTCCGGGCTGCGGGTGCTGGATGCGGCAGATCCTGCAAACCCGGTGGAGGTGGGATTCCGTGATACACCGGGCAGCGCGGGGGGCGTGGCCTTTTCAGAAGGATACGTCTTTCTCACAGACTGGGCGGGCCTCCGGGTGGTGGCGGTGTCTGACCCCGAAAACCCGGGAGAAACGGCGTTTTACGATGCTCCCGGGAACACCTATGACGTTGAAATCGCGGGGAATCTGGCCTATCTCGCCCAGGGCTATTCCGGCCTGCGGGTGGTGGACGTGTCCGATCCCGCAAATCCGGTTGTGCTGGGAGCGTACAACACGCCGGGATCGGTGACGGACGTTGCGATTTCGGGAGCATACGCCTATGTGTCGGACGGCAACGCCGGTTTCCGGGTTATTGATGTGTCCAGTCCTTCCTTTCCCGTGGAAGCAGGAGCCTTCAGCACCCCCGGATACGCCAGGGGTGTGGACGTTTCCGGGAACCACGCCTATGTTGCCACAGGGGATTCCGGTCTGCGGGTGGTGGATGTGTCCGATCCCGCAAACCCCGTGGAGGTGGGCTTTCTCATCACCCCCGGAAGCGCCCAGAACGTGGAGGCATCAGGGAACCACGCGTTCGTTGCGGATGGGTTTTCCGGACTTCGGGTGGTGGACGTGACGGATCCCGAAAATCCGGTGGAGGTGGGAGGGTATGACACGCCAGGGTATGCCTACGACGTCGTCGTATCGGGCGGTCTTGCCTTCATTGCGGACGGTCCTTCCGGAGGCCTGCGGGTGGTGGACGTCTCCCAACCGGCAAACCCGGTGGAGGTGGGCTTTGCCATCACACCAGGAGGGGCTCCGGACCTGGCGGTTTCAGGCCCTTACGTGTTTGTGGCCGACGAGAAGGCGGGGCTTCAGATCTACGAGTATGTGGGGACAGACGTGGAGGAAAACCGGACACCGTCGTTTGCCGCACATCTGGTCCGGACGGGACCCGATCGGTTCCGGTTGATTTTTCTGGCTCCCCTGGAAGGGGCTGCCGTGCTGACCCTTTTTTCTGTTCAGGGCAGGCAGATCCGTTCCTATCGCGTCGCGTCGGGCAGCTCCGGGGCCGAGATCCACCTTCGCGGTCTGTCTCCCGGCGGATATATCCTTCGGGTCCCTTTCCGTCCCGGCGCCTTCCGTCTGCTCGTGCTCCGCTGACCCGGGAGCCCGTCCACCTGCGGGACGGACCGTCCATCCCGCGGGTTGCGGTCATGTTCGGGGCCAGGCGCGCGTCGTTGACACGTCAGCACCACCAGCGTACAATAAGCCCATGCGGATTCTGTGGGTGGATGACGAAATTGAGGGGTTTCGTGCGCACATCCGGTTTCTGCAGCAGCGAGGGATTCAGGTCGTCGCCGCCAGTCACCCTGCACAGGCCCTGGAAGTGCTTGCCCGGGAACGGGTGGACCTCGTGCTTCTGGACTATCGCATGCCCGGGATGAACGGGGAACAGCTTCTTTCCGAGCTTCGGGAGCATCATCCCGGCCTGCCGGTGGCCTTCATCACCATGGTGGAAGACCCGGAGGTGATGAGCCTGGCCGGTGAGCCCGGAGTGGTGGGGTATGTGGTCAAACCCTTTCGCCCCTCGCAATTGCTTGCTCTGGTGGAGCAGGTCCGGCCTCAGGAATCTCGCCGCCTCCAGCGTTACGTCCGGGAGCTGAACACCCTGGGGCAAACCCCTGAAGACTGGCTGGAACGGGCTCGCATCCTCGCAGAGTGGTCCGAGACTCCGGACGAACTCCTGGCTCATGAACGACGTGCCCAGAACAGCGCTTTTGCCCGGTGGATGGAACGCCATTACCCCGACCTGCTGGACTCGCACCGGATGATCCATCGGGCGTTACCCCAGCATGTTTTTCCCCTTCTCCGTGAGGGAGAGCGGGTGGCCCTCGTGGTGATGGATGGCCTCCGCCTGGAACAGTTTTCCCGGATTCTCCAGTTTCTCAAAACCCCCGTGCGTGTGGACCGCCGTCTCCTGTTCACTCTGCTGCCTTCGGCAACCCCTTTCGCCCGGAACGCCCTGTTTTCCGGCATGCTTCCCCGGGACCTCCACGCCCGATACCCCGGAGCCCTGGAGGACAACACCCGGGAGGACCTGCTGCTGGAGCACCTGCTCACCCGGGAAAATCTGGACGTGGCCTTCCGCTTTCGGAAATGGCTCCGTCCGGAGCACTTTGAAGGAGACTGGCGGGCTCCCCTTGAGGTGGTGGTGGTCAGTTTCTTTGACTGGCTGGGGCATCTGTGGCAGCGCATGCCCTTTATTCGGGACGTGGATTTCCGCAAGTTCGTGGAGTTTCTCATGCAGGAAACCCCCCTCGGACCCTCCCTGGACCAGGCCCTTGCCGCGGGCTACCGGGTGATTCTCACCAGCGACCACGGGTGGGTGGAGGCCCGGGAGCCGGTGGTGATCCGGGCTGGCCGGGAGGTTTCGGGAGGCCTGCGCTATAAGGTGGGACAGAGCCTGAAGGTGCTCCGGGGGAGGGCTATAGAAGTTCGGGAACTGGAGGCCTGGGGGCTACCGCGGATTCACGGGGATCGCCTGTTCCTGGCTGTGGAAGAAGGGTATTTTGTGTATGAAACGGATCCCCGGCGGTTCGCCGACACCTATCGTCACTGGCTCTTCCACGGCGGCGTGTCCCTGGAAGAAATGGTGGTGCCCCTCATCTGTCTGGAGCGCCTTCCGGCCTGAACAGGAGCGAAATCATGCAACCCTGGGCGGTGATTGTGCACACAGGAGCCGGGAGAAAACCCGAAAAAAAGCGGGAGGAGGTGGAGAAGGCGGCCCGTGAGGCGGTGGCGGCGGCTCTTGCCGTGATGCGGGAGGGGGGAAAGGCGCTGGACATGTGCGTGGCTGCGGTGAAAGTTCTGGAAGACAGCCCCGTGCTGAACGCCGGAACCGGTTCGGTCCTCACGGTGGACGGGCGGTGTGAGATGGATGCGGCCCTTATGGTGGGTTCCACCCAGCGGGTGGGCGCCGTGGCCAACGTGGAACGGATCCGACATCCCATTGAGCTGGCCCGTGCCGTGATGGAACATACGGATCACGTGCTTCTTTCCGGAGAAGGCGCGGAACGTTTCGCCCGCCACCTGGGGTTCCCGGAATACGATCCCATCACCGAAGAGCGGCGGAAGCAGTGGAGGGAGCTCATAGGCCGGCTGGAACGGGGAGAACCTCCCCGGTGGGCCCGGAAACTCCCCGAGTTTCTGAAAGCCTATCCGGAACTTCTCCACGGGACGGTGGGATGCGTGGTGCTGGGGCCGGACGGGGAAATCGTGGCGGGAACATCCACAGGGGGGATCTTCCTCAAACTCTTCGGACGGATCGGGGACACCCCCATCCCCGGTGCAGGGACCTTCGCCGCCCCCGCTGGAGGCGCCTCCGCCACCGGGATCGGGGAAGGCATCATGCGGAGCCTTCTCACGTTCCGTGCGGTTCAGCGCATGGAAGAAGGACTCCCGGCCCAGGAAGCCGCCCGCAAGGCCCTGGACGAGGCTGCCCGCCGCGTCCCCGAACTGGAGGCCGGTCTGATCACGGTGGATCGTGCGGGACGCGTGGGGTTTGCCCACAACACCGAGGCCATGCCCGTGGCCTATGCCACTCACGAACAGGAATCGGTGCAGTTTGCGGAACGTGCTCCCTGATCCAGGAGGGGAACGATGTGGTGGATGATGCTCGTTGCCCAGACCGCCCTGAACTTTGCCGCAGGGTGGGGTGCCTTTGAGATGGATGCCGACCGGAACGGCCTCGCCGACGGATGGCGCTTTCTTCCCGGAAAAAACCTTCCCGCCAGCGGGGTTCAAGTGGAGAAAAGGCTGGACAGCCGGATGGTGTATCGGGGTGGGGCCAGTCAGGCTTTCCGGATCGTCCGCCGGGGAGCGGGGCCAACCACCCAGTTCTTCGTGCTCTCCCCCGGGATCTATCCCCTTTCCGCCGCCTATCCTCAACCCGGAGACAGCCTCACGGTGGAGTTCTTCGTGCAGGATTCGGGCCGGGTGGGTCTGGCCTATGCGGTGTATCTGGTCATTCGCCGCACCGGTCGGGACACTTCCATCACCCTGTTTGAGAGTCCCCATTTCCCCCAGAAAGGCTGGCAGAAGGTCCAGAAGCGCATTATGCTCCCTTCCTCCTTCCAGGCCCTTGAGGTTGCCCTTCACGTCCGGACCGGCGAGGGGCCGGTGAAAGGCGACCTCTGGCTGGATCACCTTTCCATCACGGCGGGGAAAAACCTTCCGCCGCCCACCCTCCGGCCTTTCCGCTTCGTCCGGTTCATGCCACCATCCTTCACCACCGACTGGATCCGGGATCTGGTGACCTTTGACCTGTTCGTGGTTCAGGATCCCCTGACTGCTGCACGGGTAAAAGACGTGAATCCCTCCCTTCCGGTGTATCTCTACGCCACCCCCTGGTTCAGTGTGGTGGACCGGGAAAAGGGACCGGTGAACGTGCTGGGAGAGCACGGAGATTATTTCCCCTTTGACTGGGCCAATCAGAAACGTCCGGAATGTTTCCTCACCACCGCAGCGGGCCAGCGTCAGGTTCGTGAGATTCCTGGGCTGGAGCAATACGCCATGAACCTGGAGGATCCGGTCTGCCGGGACCGGGTGATCCTCAACCTGGTCCGGTTTGTGGAGGAGGCGTTCCGGCGAAACACCGCATGGACGGTGGACGGGATTCTGGGGGACGGTCTGGGCTGGTATGCCACCGAGACTTCCCGGGGCGTGGCCACCCTCAAAAAAGTCCTTCAGGAACTCCAGGATCGGAGAAAAATTCCCGTGATCGGGGCCCTGGACGCCGCTCTGCTCTCCCGACCAGGGGTGGAGGACCTGGTGCGCAAACTCCACATGCCCGTGTTGCAGAACTTCGTTCACAAAGAGGGCGTGATCCCCGCCCCCCGGGCCCTTGAAGCCGAACTCAAACTGGCCGCAACCCTGCCCGCCGTGGTGCAGACCACCTGGCCCGGAGACACGGGTCTCGCCCGGTATGTGGTGGATGCCCTGTATCTCGTGGCCCACCCGGATCTGTACGTTGCCTTTTCCGGATGGGATGAGCGGCCTGCAGAATACGGTCTGCTGAAGGCCCTCAAGCGGGACTATGGGGAACCCCGGGGCACCTTCAAAGTGTATCGGCGGAAAAAGGACGAAGGTGCCCTCCTTTTCCGGGAGTTTTCCCGGGGGATCCTCCTGCTCAACACCTCCGGCGTGCACACTTTCCCCTATCGTCTGAAAAAGTCCATGATCCACCCGGTGCAGGGCACGCTGGCGCCCAAAACTGAGGTGTCGGTTCCTCCCCACACCTCCCTCTTCCTGCGCTATGCGGAGTGAAATCATGCCCATTCTGAT
>WFYF01000282.1 GCA_015490255.1 Caldifarciminota bacterium | reverse complement strand
CTGCGGGCCGCCGTTCTGTTCACCCTCTACGGATGGACCGTCCTGGGACTGACCGGACTGCTGGATCCCCCTCCCCCCTATCTTCTGATCCTCCATCTCGGAGGTCTGGCGGTGACGCCCCTCCTGGGATATCTGCTTTATCAGGAATTCACCCGGCGGGAGCGGGACCCCCTGACCAACCTGTGGAACCGCCGGATGGGGTTCCGGCTGCTCGCCCATCAGCTCCGGCAGGGCATCCCCTATCGCCTGATCCTTCTGGACCTGGACAACTTCAAAGAGGTGAACGACCGCCACGGCCACGCCGTGGGAGACGAGGTCCTCCGGGCGGTGGCCTCCCGGCTTCTGAACCGCTTCCGTCTGGACGATCTGGTGATCCGGTATGGCGGGGATGAGTTCGTGGTGGCCACCCGGGCGCAGGATCCGGAGCGACGACTTGCGCAGGTTTTCCGGGATCCCATCCGGACTTCCGCCGGTCCTGTTTCCGTGCAGGGCTGTTTCGCTGTGAGCGATTTGCTTCCCCCGGGCGTGGACCTCCGGAAGGTACTTCAGGATCTGGATGCCCGGCTGTATGCCCGGAAGTTCCAGCGCTCCCGGGACACAGGAGCGGGCTGAAAGCACGTGCCGGTCGTGCATCCGGGCTCTGCTTCCGTTCCGGGATGAAAACTCCCCTGTCCGCCGGCGAACAGGGGACGGGGTGGAGAAGGCCGCTTTTGCCGGGAACAATGGGCTTTCTGGAGGTTTGAAGGGCTCTGCCGGGTGCCGTACAATTATGCCAGCCTGCAATTCCCGGCGCAAGGAGGTGGAAACACCGCGTGAACGTTGAGGAGCGGATCATTCAGCATGTCCTTTTGCCGGACATTCTGCGAATTCTGGAAGAGCACCATGCTCAGAACGTTCTGGTTCTGGCAGTGGGGGATGTTGGGGCGGGGTTTGCGGACTGGTTTGTGATTGCCGAAGGCTTCACGCCGGACCACCTGCTCGCCCTCCGGGACGCCCTGGCGGCGGATCTCCCTCCGACCCATCAGGAAGGCGGGCGCGGGCAGGACTGGCTGGTTCTGGACTATGTGGACGTGGTGGTGCATCTGATGCTCCCGGAGGCGCGGGAGTTCTATCATCTGGAGGGCCTGTGGGGTGATGCCCCGTCCTGGTCGCTGGAGACGTCAACGGAAAAGGAGGTTGAGTCATGAAGCGCCACGCCCTTTGGGTCCTGGGGATTGTCTTCGGGGCCTGTGCCGCGGGAAATCCCCGACTCACCAGCATCAAACTCTATAACCAGCAGAAGAACTATGCCAAAGCCCTGGCCGAGGCGGATGCGTGGGCAAAGGAGATGCCTGGCGATCCCGAACCCTACTACTGGAAAGGACAGATCTACACCACCCAGGCGGCCAACACCCCGGGTCAGGACAAAAAGCTTCCCCTCTATGCTCAGGCTGCCGAGAATTTCCTCAAGGCCTGGGAGATGGACAAGGCGGGCAAAATCCGGGGTCGTCTGGGCAAAAATGAGGCCATTGTGGCCATGAACGCCGCCATTTATTACCTCAACCAGAACGACCCGGACAACGCCATCCGGTTCGGGGAGTTTGCCGTGAAGCTGGATCCCCAGAACCCGGACTTTTATCTCCGTCTTGCGAGCATCTATGCCCGGAAAGGGGATACGGAGAAGATGAAAGCCACCCTCCAGAAGGGGCTCTCGGTGGCACCCGAGAATCCGGATCTGCTGTATTTCATGGCCCAGGCCTATCTTCAGGACGGTGATGTGGAAAAGGCCAGGGAGACGTTCCTGAAGGTTCTGGAGGTGGATTCCACCCGGGCCAGGGCCCACTTCGCGGTGGGCACAATCTTTTTCAACGAGAAGGCTTATGAAAAGGCGGCCCTCCATTTCCAGAAAGCGGTGGATCTGGACTCCACCCTCACGGATGCCCTGGTCAATCTGGCCTATACCTATATGGCCATGGAAGATTTTGAGCGGGCAGCCAGCGCTCTGGAGCGGTATGTCCAGCAGGTGGAGGACGACACCGAGGCGTGGATGAACTATGCCCGTGTGCTTTATCAGCTCAAGCGGTATGAGGACGCTCTGGAGGCAATTTCCCGGGCGGAACTTCTGGATCCCAACAACCCCGAAGTGTATTACATCAAGGGCACCATCTATAAGGAGCTTGGAAAAACCCAGGAAGCTCTGGCAGCGTTCAAAAAGGCACAGAGCCTGGAGCAAAGCCGATGAGGCGTCGGGCCTTTCTCTCCGTTCTGGACCTTTCCTCTGAGGAAATCCAGGAGGTGATTCACCGGGCGGAAGGCCTGAAGCGTCGCCGGCGGGAAGGTGATCGGAGAGACACGATTCTGGAGGGAAAGGCCTTCGCCCTGGTGTTTGAAAAGCCCTCCCTGCGGACGCGGATGTCCTTTGAGGTGGGGCTCCGGGAACTCGGTGCCACCTCGGTCACGTATCTTGCACCCCAGGACATCCGTCTGGGTAAACGGGAGCCCGTGAAGGACGTGGCCCGCAATCTGGAGCGGTGGGTGGACGGGGTGATCGCCCGGGTGTTTGATCACCGGGTGCTCGTGGAGATGCGGGACGTCACCACCCGGCTCGTGGTGGTGAACGCCCTCTCGGACCTGGAACATCCCTGTCAGGCCCTGGCCGATTTCCAGACCATCCACGAAGTGGCAGGAACCTTCCGGGTGCACCTGGCGTTCATCGGAGACGGAAACAACGTGGCGCATTCGCTGGCTCTGACTGCCGCGTCTCTGGGAACGGATTTCACCATCGCCTGCCCCGAGGGCTATGAACCCCGCCGGGAGGTCTGGGAAAAGGCCCTGGAGGTGGCCTCCCGGACCGGCGCCCGGCTGAAGATTGTGCATGATCCCCGGGAGGCGGTGAAGGATGCCCAGTTTGTGTATACGGACGTGTGGGCCTCCATGGGACAGGAAGAGGAAGCGGAGCTCCGGAAGAGGGTGTTTGCCCCGTTTCAGGTGAATGAGGAGCTCCTGCGGCATGCGCCGGACGATGTCCGGGTGATGCACTGTCTCCCGGCCCACCGGGGAGAAGAGATCACGGAAGAGGTGCTGGAGGGTCCCCGTTCGGTGGTGCTGGAGCAGGCCGAAAACCGGCTCCACGCCCAGAAGGCCCTGCTGAGCCTGATGTTTTCTGGCTGATCGCCGCGGCCCTCGGGGTGGAGCCCACGCGCGAGGCTCGGGATGCGCTGTCCCAATTGCGGTAAGGACCTCCCCGAGGGCATGCGGTTCTGCGGTTACTGTGGAACCCCCCTCCCCACCCTGGAAAAGGAGGAGGAGCGCAAGCTCGCCTCCGTGATGTTTGTGGACGTGGTGGGATTCACCCGCCTGTCCGAGCAGAAAGACCCCGAAGAGGTGAGCGAGCTCCTGGACCGTTTCTATCGGGTGGTGGATGAGGTGGTGCGCCGGCACCACGGACACGTGGACAAGTTGATCGGAGACGCCGCCCTGGTGCTGTTCGGGGTTCCCCGGGCCCTGGAAAATCCTCCCTTTCACGCGCTGTCTGCGGCGCTGGACCTGGTGGAACAGGTGCGCACCCTCGGCATCCAGGTTCACATCGGGGTCCACACGGGGGAAGTTCTGGTCACCCATATGGGAGAAGGGGTGGCCGTGGACTATACGGTGATCGGTGACACGGTCAACGTGGCCCAGCGCCTGGAAAGCCTGGCCCAGGCCAGCGAGATTCTGGTGAGCGAACGGACCTGGCGGATGGTGGAGGGGCTGTTTGAGGGGGAAGCGGTGGGAGAACTCACCGTCAAAGGACGGACCAGACCCATCCGTGTGTGGG
>WFYF01000281.1 GCA_015490255.1 Caldifarciminota bacterium | reverse complement strand
CTCCCGGATCGGGTGGTGGTGCGGTTCCGGAACGAAACGGAGGAAAAGATTCTCCGGGAAATCCAGGAGAAGCTGGAGCGGGTGGCCGGGAAGCCAGTGGTGTTTGTGCACGACCGCCCCCGCGCCCTGCTGTTTGAAAAGCTGAACCTTGAGGAGGTGGGACCATGATGGATTTCGGGAAGATGAAGGACATGATGAACCTTCAGCGAAAGCTCAAAAAGATCCAGAAGGAGATCAAAAAACAAACCTACGCCTATGAAAGCCCGGCCGGCACCATCCGGGTGGTGGTGAACGGGGAGGGGGTGGTCCAGAAGGTGGAGGTGCTTCGGCCTGAATTTCTGCAGGAATCCACGAAGAAGGTGGAGAAGGAACTTGCCCGGACCATCCAGGAGGCGCAGAAACACGCCCTGAAGGAAACCGAACGAAAAATGCAGGAGATGCTTGGGGAGCTGGATCTCCCCCTCTGAAAAACAGGGAGGTGATCATGCTGGAGAACCTGATCCAGGAAGATCGCATGCGCATGGACATGAAGGCCCGCACCAAGGACGAGGCCCTGGAGGAACTCGTGGACGTCCTGAACCTGCCGGAGGACAAGAAGGAGATCCTCCTGGTGACCCTCCGGAAACGGGAGGCCATCGGCTCCACCGGAGTGGGTCAGGGAATTGCCATTCCCCACAGCCGCAGCCTGGTGGTGGACCGGCTGGAGGTGGTGGTGGGCCGTTCCAGAGAAGGGGTGGACTTTGATGCCATTGACGGCAAACCGGTCCATCTCTTTTTTCTGATCGTGGCCCCGCCCCACGACGGAAGCACCGGATATCTCCTCACCTTGGGACACATTGCCAATCTGGCCCGGAAGCTCGCCCGGCGGAAGGACTGGATGGACATCAGCGAGGCTGCCGCCTTCCGGGAATATCTCATCCAACTTGCCAAGGAGGAAGCATGAAAAAACCGGAGGTGATGTTGCTGGAGCTCCAGGAGCTGGAGGTGATCATCCGGGATGCCCGCTCCCAGGACTATCAGAAGATCTTTCCCCTTCCGGACAGCGCTCTGAAGCAGCTCCAGGAGCGTCGGGACGCCCTGTGCAAAGAGCTGGAGAGGGTGCTGGGGGTGGACACCGTGGACGAGTTTCGGCGTCTGTGGAAGCGATACGGCAAGGGAATCGTGATCCCCGCCGGCGGGGAGATCTGCACCAACTGCTTCAACGTGCTGCCCACCGCCCTGGAGCCCGACCCCCGCACCGGCCTTTACCGGTGTCCCTCCTGCAGCGTGTTCCTCTATATGGCCGAGGAAGGGGCATGAGCCGGGATCTGCAGCGGGAACTCGCGGTGTTTCGTCAGAACACCGTGGACCTCCTTCCCGAAGAGGAACTGCTGGGCAAACTCCGGCGCAAGGGGCGACTGCGGATCAAATACGGCGCGGATCCCACCCGGCCTGACCTCCATCTGGGGCACTACGTGTGTCTGAAAAAGCTCCGGGACCTCCAGGACCTGGGTCACGAAATCGTGTTCATCGTGGGGGATTTCACCGCCCAGATCGGGGATCCCTCCGGCCGTTCCGCCACCCGTCCCCGCCTGTCTCCGGAGGAGGTGGAGGAAAACGCCCAGACCTACTTTGAACAGGTGTTCATGGTGCTGGATGAAGCCCGGACCGAGGTGGTTTACAACTCCCAGTGGCTTGAAGGGCTTTCTCTGCGTCAGGTGATTGAGCTCTCGGCCACCTATACCGTGGCCCGCATGCTGGAGCGGGACGATTTCGCCAAACGCTATCGGGAGGGTGTGCCCATCTATATCCACGAGTTCCTCTATCCCCTGCTGCAGGGCTACGACTCCTATGAGATCGGCGCGGACGTGGAGGTGGGGGGATCGGACCAGACCTTCAACTTCCTGGTGGCCCGGGAGGTGCAGAAGGCCTTCGGGCAGGAACCCCAGGTGATCCTCACCCTTCCCCTTCTGGTGGGCACGGACGGCAAGCTCAAAATGTCCAAGTCTTACGACAACACCATCAACCTGAAGGACCCGCCCTTTGAGATGTACGGCAAGGTAATGAGCCTCCCGGACGAGGTGGTGCTGGACTATTTCCGGCTGGTGCTCTACAAATCCGAGGAAGAACTCGCGCAACTGGCCCGGAAGATGGAAGAAAACCCCCGGGACACCAAGGCCCTTCTGGCCTTTGAAATCGTGCGCCTGTTCCACGGGGTGGAGGCCGCCCGGAAAGCGGAGGAGGAATTCGTCCGGGTCTTCCGCCACCGGGAAGGCCCGCAGGATGCGCCGGTGGTGGTGATCCCCGAAGAGGGGATCGGCGTGGTGGACCTTCTCTCCAGAGAGTTCGGGATCTCCCGCTCCGAGGCCCGGCGGCTCATCCGGCAGGGGAGCGTGCGGCTTGCGGGAGAGAAGATCACGGACGAGCACGCGGTGCTGAAGGTCCCGGAGGAAGCGATTCTCCGGGTGGGCAAACATCGCTTTTTGAAACTCAAACCGTCATGATTCCCCTTTCACGCCCGGATCTCTCGGACCGGGAGCGGAATTATGTCATGGAGGTTCTGGCCTCGGGCCGGCTGGCCCTGGGCCCCTTTCTGGAGCGCTTTGAACAGGCGGTGGAGGCCTATACGAACCGGCCGGCGGTGGCGGTCTCCAGCGGCACGGCGGGCCTGCATCTCGCCCTTCTGGCGGCCGGGGTCTCCCCGGGAGATCTGGTGATCACCACGCCCTTCAGCTTCGTGGCCTCGGCCAACGCCATCCTGTGTGCCGGGGCCGAGCCCCTCTTTGTGGACGTTGAAGAACCCACCCTCAACCTGGACCCGGCGAAAGTGGAGGCCCTGCTGGAAGCGGAGGCGGTCCGAACGGAAAAGGGCGTGATCCACCGGCCCACCGGACGGACCATCCGGGCCCTCCTTCCCGTGGAGGTGTTTGGCCATCCCCTGAACTATACCCGCTGGCGGGACCTTGCCGATGCCTGGGGGCTCCCCCTCGTGGTGGACGCCTGCGAGGCCATGGGAAGTTTTTACGTTTCGGGAGCTTCCCGGTATCATGCAGGGAGCCTGGCGGACTTTGCGGTGTTCGCCTTCTATCCCAACAAACAGATCACGACCGGGGAAGGTGGGGTGGTGATCACCGCCCGGGAGGAGGCCCTGCCCCTGTTGCGGGCCCTTCGCAACCAGGGTCGCCTGCAGGGTGGCCTCTGGCTCACCCACGACCTGGTGGGCTACAACTACCGGATGGATGAGATGTCCGCGGCGGTGGGTCTGGCCCAGATGGAGCGCATGGAGGAGCTGCGCGCCCGCAGGAAGGCGGTGGCAGAGCGGTATGACGCCCTCCTGGCGGACCTTCCGGAGGTGCGTCGCCCGCAGGCCGCATCTTATGCCGATGTGAACTGGTTTGTGTATGTCATCCGGGTGCCGGAGGATCGCCGCGACGCCGTGATGGAGCATCTTCAGACGCGGGGGGTGGAAGTTCGCCCCTATTTTGACCCCCCCATCCACATGCAACCCGCCTATCGGGAACGCTTTCCTCATCTGGCCGGAAAATTTCCCGTGGCGGAGCGTGCAAGCCGCCAGGTGATCGCCCTGCCTTTCTTCAACACCCTCCAGGAAGAGGATCAGGTCCGGGTGGTGGAGGCCCTCCGTGAAGCCCTGGCCTGAAATTCCCCGGAACGTCTACACCCGGGCCCTTGTGTATACCCTGGGAGACACCCTTGTTCGGGTGGCGGCCTTTTTGCTGGCCCGGAGCGTGGTGAACGTGCCTCTGGAAGTGCTTTTTCTGTATCTCCCCTTCAAAACCTTTGCCGGCCTGCTCTTCCGCACCCCGGCCCTGCCCTGGCGCCACTTTTCCATGGTGGACGCCTTCCGGGTGGGGATTGCCGAACTCACAGGAAGTCTGCTTGCTGCCCTGTTCTGGGCCTTCACGGACGGTTTCTCGCTCCCCTTCGTCTTTCTGGAAGCCCTGATCAGCCTGGTGGGGGTGTCCGTCTTCCGCATGGCCCGGCGGGCCTATGCGGAGGTGGTGAGCCCCGGCACACCGGAACGGGCGCTGGTGATCTATGGTGCAGGGTTCGGAGGGGAGCAGGTGCTCCGGACCCTCCAGCGGGACGGGCGGTATCGGCCTGTGGCCATTGTTGACGATGACCCCGCCAAGTGGGGGACCCTGATGCACGGCATTCCGGTGGTGGGGGGCCGGCGGTGGCTCCGTCGCCTCCGG
>WFYF01000280.1 GCA_015490255.1 Caldifarciminota bacterium | reverse complement strand
CTGGAGGCCCCCATCCCCATCTGGGTGGGGGACTATGTGCTGGCTCACTACGGCACGGGCGTGGTGATGGGCGTGCCGGCCCACGATCAGCGGGACTTTGAATTCGCCCGGAAACACGACCTCCCCATCCGGGTGGTGATCCGTCCGGCTGACGGCGAGGCGCCGGATCCGGCGGAGATGACCGAAGCCTTTGAAGAAAAGGGTGTGATGGTGAACTCCGGCCCCTTCACGGGTCTTTCCTCGGAGGAGGGCATCCGGGCCATCCAGGAAGATCTGAAAAAACGGGGGCTCGGAGGCCCCGCGGTGAGCTATCGCCTCCGGGACTGGCTGATTTCCCGCCAGCGCTACTGGGGTGCTCCCATCCCCATGATCCATTGCCCCCGGTGCGGGATTGTCCCCGTGCCGGAGGAGGATCTCCCGGTGCTTCTTCCTCCGAACGTGGAAAACTACAAGCCCACCGGGCGTTCGCCCCTGGAAGACATCCCGGAGTTCATGGAAACCCGGTGCCCCCGGTGCCAGGGCCCGGCCCGCCGGGACCCCGACACCATGGACACCTTTGTGGATTCGTCCTGGTATTTCCTGCGATTCATTGATCCGAAGAATACGGAAGCCCCCTTTGACGTGGAAAAGGTAAGGGCCTGGATGCCGGTGGATCAGTATATCGGAGGTGCGGAACACGCCACCAAACACCTGATCTATGCCCGGTTCATCACCAAGGTCCTCTTTGACGGCGGGCTGGTGCCGGTGGACGAGCCCTTTGACCACCTGTTTACCCAGGGACTGGTCCTCAAAGGCTTTTACTATTGCCCGGTCTGCCTGCGGGTGGTGGGTGAAGAAGAGGTGTTTGAGGAGAACGGTCAGGCCTTCCACCGGGCGGGAGAGGAGAAGCACCCCCTGGAGTGGCGGGTGGAGATGATGAGCAAAAGCCGGGGGAACATTGAACCGGTGGGGGCGTTTATCCGGCAGTATGGGGCGGACGTCGCCCGCGTGGCCATCCTGTTTGCTGCCCCGCCCGATAAGGACTTTGAATGGACCGGGGGCATCGTGGAGGGAGCGCGGTCTTTCATCCAGCGGGTGTGGCGCCTTTACGAGGAGCATCTTCCCCAGAACCCGCCCACCGAAACGCCGGCAGAGGCCCGGGGCGAGGAGCGAAAACTTCTCATCGCCCTGCACCAGACCGTTGAAGGGGTCCGGCAGGACCTGGCCCGGTTCTCCTTCAACACCGCCATCGCCAAACTCATGACGCTGCTGAATGTGCTGTACGATACGCCCGTCAAGGACTCCACGGCGTTCGCCCACGCCCTCTATGTGTTTGTCCTGCTCCTTGCGCCTTTCGCCCCTCATCTTGCAGAGGAGCTCTGGCACCGCATGGGCTTTGAGGACAGCGTGTTTGAGCATGCCTATCCGGAGGCGGATCCCCGCTATACCGTGGCCGACGAGATGGAGATCCCGGTGCAGGTGAACGGCAAACTCCGGGCGGTGATCCGTCTGCCCCGGGGGGTGGACCGGGAGGCGGTGCTTGCGGCCGCCCGGGAAGACGGGCGGGTGGCCCGCCATCTGGAGGGCAAGGAGATTGTGAAGGTGGTGTATGTTCCTGAACGCCTGGTGAACTTCGTGGTGAAGGACGCCTCCTGAAACACGTGGATGAAAGGGATCACGCGCCTCCAGGTGGAAAACGCTCTCCTGCTTGTGCTGACCCTTCTGGTGGCGGCGGTGGGGTATGCCTTCTTCCGTTCAGGCTATTTTGCCACGGACCGACTGCCCTTCGCCCAGGAGATCCTTCTGGTGTTTCTGGGGACCATCGTGACCGTTCTGATCACCGCCCTGCTGCTCAACAAGCAGACCCTTGTGGAACTTCAGAAAGAGCAGAATCTCCGGTATTTTGAGCTCAAGGCCCGGACGTTTCTGGACTTTTTTGACCGTGTGGAGGAGCTCATCCTCCGCAAAAACGTGAGCGACGAGGACCTCGTTCACCTGTGGTTCATCACCCACCGGCTGGCGGTGGTGGCAAGCCCTTCGGTGCTGAAGCAGTTTCAGGATTTCCTGACCGTGTTCAACCGGGTGGCCCGGGACCGGCGGCTCACGGAAGAAGATGCCAAGGCCCTTTCGGAGGCCCTGGCCCGGCTCACGGTGGAGGTGCGCCGGGACCTGATCGGGGAACTGGACCGTCACGGACCTTATTCCCCGAAAGTTATTGAGGAAATTGTGCTCCAGAACGAAGCGCTGGCCACCGTGCTGGACCTCCAGAACGCACGATGATGCGCGCCCTGTTTCTGAAAGAAATCCTCCAGACCGTTCGGGAATGGCGGGCGCTGGGGCTGGTGTTCCTCACACCTTTTCTGTTCTCCTGGCTCGCCGCCTGGTTTCTCACCCGGGCCACACAGGCCGAGGAACTCGCTTCTCTCCCCCGGTTCCGTCTGGTCACCCTGGCCGACACCTTGCCTCCTCTCCTCCGGGAGCGATTCCGGGTTGAAACGGGTGCAGATCCCCGGAAAGCGGTGGAGGCGGGTGCAGCCGATCTCGGACTCGTGGTGCGGGAGGATACGTTAGAGGTGATCTTTCGCCAGGATCGCCCCCGCTCGCTGGATGCCCTCCAGTTCTTCCAGACGCTGGTGGACGAGATGAAAGAGCAGGACCTCCAGGCCTTTCTTGAACGGGCCGGATACCGCCCACCTTTTGTGATGGTTCCCGTCGCCGTGGGGCCGTCGCCTTCCGGAGAGAAAAATCCCTGGAAGCGGCAGATCCAGCGGTTCGCCACCCGTTTTATCGTGTATCTGGCCATGGTCTTTCTCCTGATGGCCTCCATGCAGATCGCCACGGACCTCTCCATCGGCGAAAAGGAGCGGGGCACCATGGAGGCCTTCCTGGCTTCCGGAGTCCCCCGGTGGGGCATTGTGGTGAGCAAGGTCCTGGTGGCCACCTTCGCGGGGATGATCGCCGCGGGGATCGTGCTGTTCAACCTCCGGGGATTGCAGCTGGGATCGGCCCCGCCGCCCGGGACTTTCAGGCTGATCGCTGTGTGGCTCCTCCTCCTCCCCGCGGGGCTGGTGAGCGCCCTCTCCTTTCTGCTGGTGGGGAGTCTGGCATCCTCCATCAAGGAGGCCCAGGCCCTGAACGGTTTGGTGCTGACGGTTTATTTCGGGGCGGTTTCCCTCTCCGCCCTGCCCTTCACGTTACCCTTCATGGAAGTTCTGCCTATCGGCTCCCTGACCCACTATCTTAACCTCTTTCTGGCAGGTTTTCCCGTGAAGTCGGCGCTGGTGTTCAGCGCGGGATTCCATCTGCTCTGGGCAGGTGGCTTCTTTCTCCTTGTTCTTGCCATCTATCGGCGGGGATGGCTGTGGCTGCGGTGAGGGAACCGGTGCTTTCCGTGCGGGGGCTGGTCCGGATTTTTCCCCGGTTTGCCCGTCCGCCGGTGGTGGCGGTGAACGGTCTGGATTTTGACGTGTATCCGGGGGAGATTCTGGCCCTTCTGGGCCCCAACGGCAGCGGAAAGACCACCACCTTCCGGGTGATCGCCACCCTCCTGCCACCCACGCGGGGAAAGGTGCTTTACCGGGGACGGGACGTGTTTCAGAAAGATGGCGCCTATCGCCGGCGCCTGGGGTATCTGCCTCCCGAACCGGGGCTTTACCGGCATCTCACGGTGAGGGAGCATCTCTCGCTCTGGGCAGGGTTTCAGGGGCTTTCGGGAGAAAGGAAAAACGAAGCGGTGGCGCGGGTGGTGGAACGCTTCGGCCTTGGTTCCGTTTTGAGACGCCGGGCGGGCCAGCTCTCCACAGGCTATCGTCAGCGGCTGGCCCTGGCCCGGACCTTTCTTCACGAACCGGAGATTCTGGTGCTGGACGAGCCCACCCGGGGGGTGGACGTGCCCACCGGCCTTCTTGTGGAACAGGCCATGCGGGAAGCTCGCAGTGAAGGCCGGGCGGTGCTGTTCTCCACCCATCTCATGGAGGAGGTGGAGCATCTGGCCGACCGGATCGTGGTGATCCACGAAGGGCGGAAAATCGCCGAAGGGACGCTTGAGGATCTGGCCCGCACGACGGGAGAACGGGGCCTTCGCAAAATTTTCCTGAAACTCCTCGCCCGCGCAAGTTGAAACCGAACCGTGTTATCCTGTACCATTATGTACCGCACGGGAGGTGAAGATGGCCATCCTTCGGACACCTGAGGGGAAGGAGTTTGTTGTGTCTGTCGGGCAGGCGCCGCTGGAGGTGCTGCCTCCGGATCGCCGGTATCTGGTGGCACGCACCCGGGACGGCCGGCTGTGGGACCTCTTCCGTCCGGTGGAGCGGGATGACGAGGTGCTGGAGGTCCTGACCTTTGAGGATCCGCAGGGCCGGGAGGTCTACTGGCACTCCACCGCCCATATCCTCGCCGAAGCGGTGAAGGAACTCTTCCCTGAAGCCAAACTCACCATCGGCCCGCCCATTGAGGAGGGCTTTTACTATGATTTTGATATGGGGGATTACACCTTCACCCCGGAGGACCTGGAAGCCATTGAGGCCCGGATGAAGGAGATCGTGGCCCGGGACGAGAAGGTCTTCCGGAAGGTCCTCACCAAGGAAGAAGCCCGCAAACTCTTTGAAGAGCGGAACGAACCCTATAAGCTGGAAATCCTTGAGGAGATTGAGGGCGACACCGTCACGGTGTATGGCCAGGGCGACTTTCTGGATCTCTGCCGGGGACCCCACGTGCCCAGCACGGGCTATATCGGTGCGCTGAAGGTGCTCTCCGCGTCTTCGGCCTACTGGAGGGGCGAAGAAGGCAATCCTGTCCTTCAGCGGATCTACGGCATTTCCTTCCCCACGGAGGAGGCCCTTCAGGCCTTTCTGGAACGCCGGGAAGAGGCCATGCGGCGGGATCACCGGAAGCTCGGCCGGGAACTGGAGCTCTTCACCTTCAGCGACGAGGTGGGACCCGGTCTTCCCATCTGGTTGCCCCGCGGGGCGGTCATCCGGCGGATCATTGAGGACCTCTGGCGCAGGGAGCATGACGCCCGGGGTTATCAGATCGTCTATACGCCCCACGTGGGACGCTCCCACCTCTGGGCCACCTCCGGACACCTGGAGGCCTATCGGGAGAACATGTTTCCAGAGATGAGGCTTTCGGAGCACGAGTCCTATTACGTCAAGCCCATGAACTGTCCCTTTCACATCCAGATCTACAAACACACCGCCCGCAGTTACAGAGACCTTCCTCTCCGTCTTGCGGAAATCGGGACGGTCTATCGGTATGAGCGTTCGGGGGTCCTTCACGGCCTTCTGCGGGTCCGGGGCTTCACCCAGGACGATGCCCACATCTTCTGCACACCGGATCAGGCGAAAGACGAGGTGAAGGGGGTGGTCCGGTTCGCCTTTGATCTTCTGAAGATGTTCGGGTTTGACACTTTTGAAGTGTATCTCTCCACCCGGCCGGATCAGTATGTGGGAAGCCTGGAGATGTGGGAACACGCCACCCGTTCCCTGGCCGACGCTCTGGAGGAGATGGGCCTTTCCTATGAGGTGGATGAGGGGGGTGGTGCCTTCTATGGTCCCAAAATTGACATCATTCTCCGGGACGCCCTGGGCCGGCGGTGGCAGCTCTCCACGGTGCAGTTTGATTTCAACCTCCCCGAGCGGTTTGAGCTCACCTTCCGCGGTCCGGATGGCAAAGAACACCGCCCCTATATGATCCACCGGGCGCTCTTTGGTTCTTTTGAGCGCTTTCTGGGGGTGCTGATTGAGCACTACGCCGGGAATTTCCCCTTCTGGCTGGCACCGACTCAGGTGGTGATTCTGCCCATCACCGACGCCCAGGCACCCTATGCCCACGAGCTGGCGGCACGGCTGAAGGCCGCAGGCATCCGGGTGGAGGTGGACGACCGCAACGAACGCGTGGGATATAAAATCCGGGAGGCCGAGACAAAGAAGATCCCGGTGATGTTTGTGGTGGGGAAGCGGGAAATGGCCGAGGGAAAGGTGTCGGTTCGCCTTCACGGAGAGGGGGATCAGGGTGTGCATGCCCTTGAAGACATCCTTCCCGTCCTTGAGGAAGCCAACCGGCCGGGGAAATCTCTGGCCCTGCAAACGGTTTGAACCAGGAGGTGGACCATCGCTGACCTGAGGTATCGTGTGAACCATCAGATCCGGGTTCCCCGGGTCAGGGTGATCGGTCCGGATGGCAAACCCCTCGGGGTGATGCCCACCCGGGAGGCCATCCGGATGGCGGAAGAGATGGGACTGGACCTTGTGGAGGTGGCCCCCCACGAGCGCCCGCCCGTGGCAAGGATTCTGGACTATGGGAAGTTCATGTATCAGGAAAAGAAACGTCGCCGGGAGGCCCGGAAGAAAGCGGATGCCGCCAAGCTCCATGCGGGTGAGGTGAAAGAGCTCAGCTTTTCCGCCACCATTGAGGAACACGACCTGGGGGTGAAGACCCGACGGGCCCGGGAATTCCTGGAGAAAGGTTACAAGGTTCGGGTCCGGATCTACTACCGGGGGCGCACCATCGCCCACGCAGAGGTGGGGCGAAACGCCCTGGATCAGATGCTCCGGGCGCTGGAGGATGTGGGGGAGGTGGAGCAGCCTCCCCGGCTGGAAGGGCGGAATTTGATCACCGTGATCCGTCCCCTGTCCACGAAAAAGAAAAACG
>WFYF01000279.1 GCA_015490255.1 Caldifarciminota bacterium | reverse complement strand
GTATGCACAGATGGAAGCCTGGATCCGGGAGTTTCCGGAGCAGGGGCTGTGGGTCCCCGGAGGCCTGACGGAACTTCCGCGGGTGGAAACCCGTTCGGTGGTGCTGGCGGGGATGGGCGGTTCGGCGGTGGGGGGAGATCTGGTGCAGGCCCTGTTTGAGCCGGACCTTGCCGTGCCCTTCCGGGTGCACCGGGATTACGGCCTCCCCCCCCTGCCCGAAGGGACCCTGGCGGTGGTGGTGAGCTATTCCGGCAACACGGAGGAAACCCTTTCCGCCTTTGCGGAGGCCCGGAAGCGGGGTCTTCCGGTGATTGCGGCCTCAAGCGGGGGAAGGCTCCGGGAAGAAGCCCGCCGCGCCGGGGTGCCCTGGTTCGCCCTGCCCGAAGGCTATGCCCCCCGGGCGACGCTGGGCTATATGCTCGCCCTCCTCACCCACCTTCTCACCCGGCTGAAGGTGCTGTCGCCCGAGGCGCCCGAACGGCTCCAGGAGGCCTTCCGGTGGCTTTCGGGGCAGGAAGGGGCCATGACCCGGGAGGACGCCCTGCCCCGGGAACTCGCAGAAAAATATTACCTCCGGCTCCCCCTGCTCTACGCTTCCCGCCGGTTCTTCCCGGTGGTGGAGCGCTGGCGGGCCCAGCTCAATGAAAACGCCAAAACCCTGGCCCACACCGCGGCCCTTCCGGAGATGAACCACAACGAAATCGCGGGGCTGCATCACCCCCACCGGGTGCTCGTGGCCGCCTGGGCCACCTTTCTGCATTTCCCGGAGGACCCGCCCCGCCTGGAGGCCCGCATCCGGCACACGGCCGAGCTCATCTATGAGGACGTGCTGGGCTGGAACGTGATCCGGCCCGAGGGCCCCACCCCGGAGGCCCGCTTCCTCTGGGCGCTCTGGGTGGGGGACTGGACCAGCCTCTATCTTGCCCGGGCCTATGAGGAGGATCCCGTGGCCATCCCCCGGATCACGGAACTGAAAACCCGTCTTGCTCAGGAGGGACCGGCATGAAGCTCATCCTCCCCCTCGCCGGTGAGGGCAAACGGATGCGCCCGCTGAGCCTGGGCCGACCCAAGCCCCTGATCCACGTGGCGGGGAAACCCCTCCTTTTCTGGATCTACGAAACCTTCGGCGTGTATGACCTCCAGACCGTGGTGCCCGTGGTGAGCCCGGGGAAGATGGGCGAGCGGATCGTGGCATGGTCCCGGGCCTACTGGGAGGAACGGGGGGTGAAGGTGATTCCGGCGGTGCAGGAAGAGCCCCTCGGCCTGGGACACGCGGTGCTGGTGGGGCTGGAGGCCCTGAAGGAGGATCTCTCCTCGGTGCTCATCGCCCTCGGGGATACGCTTTTTGACCTGGATCTCCGGGAAATCCTGGCGCGGGGGGTGAACTTCATCGGGGTGAGGGAGGTGGAGGACCCCCGCCGGTTCGGCGTGGTCTGGACCGACGCGGAGGGAAGGATCACGGAGCTGGAAGAGAAACCCGAGAACCCCACGAGCAACCTGGCCATCGTGGGGATCTATTATTTCACGCAGGCCTATCCCCTCAAGGAGGCCATCCGCACCCTCATGCAGTGGGGGGTGAAGACCCGGGGGGAATATCAGCTCACCGACGCCCTGGAGCTCCTGGTGGAGCAGTGGAACGTCCCCCTCTATGCCCAGCCCGTTGAGGGCTGGCACGACGCGGGGGTGCCCGAGACCCTCCTCAAAACCCACGAATTGTGGTGCGAGCGCCATCCCCACATCGGGGACAACGTGATCGTCCGGGGCCGGACGAAAATCTTTCCGCCGGTGGTGATTCCGGATGGGGTGGTGCTGGAAGACGTGGAGATCGGTCCTTTTGTGAGTGTGGGGGAGGGATCGGTGCTGGAGCGGAGCCGCATCCGCCATGCGGTGCTTCACGAAAACGTGCATCTTCTGGATGCCGAACTGGAATATGCCCTGGTGGGCGGTCATGTCCACATCCGGGAGCTGAAGCTCACGGGGCTTGTGGGGGATTACACCAGTCTTGCCCGGAAGAAAACGGGGCCGTCTTCCGATTGAGGCCTATGCCCTGCGGCTTCTTCGGATCCGTCCCCGGAGCCGCAGGGAGCTGGAAGAACGCCTTCTCCGCCACGGCTATGCCCCCGAAGCGGTGCAGGAGGTGCTGGAAAAATTTGCCCGGGCAGGGCTTGTGGATGACGCCGCCTTTGCCCGGGACTGGGTCCGCACCCGGATGCTCCGGGGGATGGGAGATGTGGCCATCGTGAAGGAGCTGGTGGGGCGTTTCCGGGTTCCGGAGGCGGTGGCCCGGGAGGCGGTGGCGGAGGTTTTTGATGAAGAGGCCGCCTACAGCCGGACAAGGGAGCTTCTTTCCCGCTGGTGGGAACGCCTCAACAGGGATCCCCGGGGCCGGTGGAAGCTTTATGAGCGGGCCTGGCGGCGGGGCATCCCTTCGGCGTGGGTGGAGCGCTTTCTCAGGGAGACGGCGGAGGACTGAAAGTCAGGCCGCACCGGGGGCAGAAGCGAGGGATTTCCAGGAGATTCAGGCCCGAGCGGCATCGCGGGCACCGGAGTCCCACCAAGTTCAGGAGGGCCAGGAAGCCAAAAACAAGGATGACCGGGATGAGGAAGTCCGCCACCGATTCCGGAAGCACCATCTGCACCATGCTCAGCGCAACCGTCAGCCCGGTGAGCAAAGTTTCCAGCCGCAGACGCCGGTAAAGGGAGGCCACCGCCCTGTGATATTCGGGGGCAGACGGCTGCACCTCACGGGGTCTTCTCCGGGGTCTTTTGTCGCAGGGGATCCTGGATCAGCTCAGGAAACGCAGACCTGCCG
>WFYF01000278.1 GCA_015490255.1 Caldifarciminota bacterium | reverse complement strand
GTTCTGGAACGTGGTGGGGATCTATTTCTTCGGGAGTTTCTTCTATCACCATCGCGAGCGGTTCCGGTTTGCCCGTGCGCTGTTCCGGATGCCCCGGGGATGCGCCCCCAAGGTCATTGATACGAGTGCCATCATTGACGGCAGGTTGCTGGGCGTGGTGAAAACCGGATTTCTGGAGGGAGATCTCATCATTCCCCGGTTCGTGGTGGATGAGCTCCAGCGGATTGCCGATGCCAAAGATCCTCTGCGCCGGGCCAAAGGGCGCCGCGGTCTGGACCTGCTGAAGGAGCTCCAGGGATTGAAGGGGGTGCGGGTGGTGATGATCCCTGACGAGGTTCCGGGCATCCGGCAGGTGGACCACAAGCTCATTGCGGTGGCCAAACGACGCCGGGGGAAGCTGGTGACGGTGGATTATAACCTGAACAAGGCGGCCCAGGTGCAGGGGGTGACCGTGCTCAACCTGAACGCCCTGGCGCAGGAGCTCCGGCCCCAGTATATCCCCGGGGACCGGATGAAGATTCTGGTGCAGCGCCCCGGAAAGGAAGCCGGCCAGGGGGTAGGCTATTTAAAGGACGGGACCATGGTGGTGGTGGAAGAAGGAGAGAACCTGATTGGTGAAACCATTGAAGCCGAGGTGGTCACGGTTTTGCAGACCGATGCGGGACGGATTATCTTTGTTCGTCCCCTCAAAAAGGAGAAGGAGCGATGAGCCACGACCCCGCAACGGTGGCCCGGATGCAGCTGGAGAAGGCTGCCAGGGTGATGAACCTGGATCCGGACCTCCTGGAAATCCTCCGCCGGCCCAAACGGATGGTGGAGGTTTCCATCCCGGTCCGGATGGACGACGGACGCATCCGGGTGTTCAAAGGGTTTCGGTGTCAGTATAACGACTTCCGTGGCCCCTTCAAGGGAGGCATTCGTTTTTCTCCTGACGTGACCAAGGAGGAAGTGGAAGCCCTGGCGGCCTGGATGACCTGGAAATGCGCGGTGGTGGACATCCCCTTCGGTGGCGCCAAAGGAGGGGTGATCTGCAACCCCTTTGAACTTTCGGAGAACGAGCTGCAGCGCCTGACCCGGCGGTTCACCTATGAGCTCATGCCCCTCCTGGGTCCGGACATTGACATCCCCGCGCCCGATATGTATACGGGTGAGAAGACCATGGCCTGGATTATGGACACCTACAGTGTGTTCAAGGGCCATTCCGAGCCCGGGGTGGTCACCGGGAAGTCCCGGATCATCGGGGGCAGCGAGGGTCGTCGGGAGGCCACCGGTCGGGGAGTTGTGGTGGTGGCCGACGAAATCCTCCGCCTTCGGGGGGATTCTCTTGAAGGAAAGCGGGTGGCCGTGCAGGGGTTTGGCAATGTGGGCAGTTTTGCAGCGCTCTATCTGGAGGAGCTCGGGGCGCGGGTGGTGGCGGTTCAGGACCTCACGGGCACCGTATACCGTACGGAGGGTCTCCCCATTCAGGAGCTCGTGGATTATGTGGCCGAGCAGAAAAAGCAACACGAGATTGGGAAGATCCCCGGTGTGAAGGGGTTTGCCAACGTGGAAACCCTGGATGCGGACGCGTTCTGGAGCCTGGATGTGGACATCCTGGTCCCGGCCGCCATGGAGAACCAGATCACCCAGGATAACGCCCCCCTGCTCCGGGCCCGGTATGTGGTGGAGGGGGCCAACGGGCCCACCACGCCGGAGGCGGACGAAATTCTCTTCAAGCGGGGGGTGATGGTGGTGCCGGACATCCTGGCCAACGCCGGAGGGGTGCTGGTCTCCTATCTGGAGTGGGTCCAGGATCGGATGGGCTATTACTGGGAGCTGGAGGAGGTGTTCGGCCGGATGGAAAGGAAGCTCCGGAAGGCTGCCCGGGATGTGTATACAAAGGCCCAGGAATATCAGACCGACCTCCGCACCGGGGCCTATATCCTGGCGCTGGAACGGGTGGCCGAGGTCTTTTATGAGCGGGAGCTCTTCCCCTGAGATGAAGGCCACCTTCGGGTTCACCTTCCCGGAAGATCTGGGCCTTGCGGTGGATCTCTATGAACTCACCATGGCCCAGAGCTATTTTCACCGGGGGATGAACGGGTGGGCGGTGTTTGACTATTTCATCCGGAGCCTGCCGCCCACCCGCCGCTTCCTGGTGTTTGCCGGGCTGGAGACCCTGCTGGGGGGACTGGCGGAACTGCGGTTTGACGACGAGGCTGTCCGGTATCTCAGGAGCCTGGGGATCTTCCGGGAGGATTTTCTGGAGTATCTGCGATCGTTTCGCTTCCAGGGGGATGTGTACAGCGTGGAGGAGGGGG
>WFYF01000277.1 GCA_015490255.1 Caldifarciminota bacterium | reverse complement strand
TACCGGATGGTCTCCCGGAGCCCTTCCTGAAGAGAAATCCGGGGATACCACTGGAGAATCCGGCGGGCCCGGGAAATGTCCGGACGGCGACGGCGGGGATCGTCCTCCATGGGTTCGGTGAACCGGATGCGGGAAGAAGACCCCGTGAGTTTCAGCACCTTTCGGGCCAGTTCCAGGATGGTGTATTCCTCGGGATTTCCCAGGTTGATGGGATGGGGGTAGTCCACCTCCATGAGGCGCCGGATGCCTTCCACAAGGTCTGACACAAACTGAAAACTCCGGGTCTGGGAACCGTCGCCGTGCACCGTGAGGTCTTCCCCCTGAAGGGCCTGGCGGATGAAGGTGCTCACCACCCGTCCGTCGTAGGGATCCATGCGGGGACCGTAGGTGTTGAAGATCCGGCAGATCCGGACGGACAGGCCGAATTCCCGGTGATAGGCCATGGTGATGGCTTCCGCATACCGCTTGGCTTCGTCATAAACGCTTCGCACCCCCACCGGATTCACGTTCCCCCAGTAGTCCTCGGGTTGAGGGTGGACCAGAGGATCGCCATACACCTCGCTGGTGGAGGCAAGCAGAAAAGACGCCCCGGTCCTCCGGGCCAGTTCCAGCAGATGCCGCGTGCCCTCCGCGTTCACCCGGAGGGTGGCCAGAGGTGCTTCCAGATACCGGGGGGGACTGGCCGGGCTGGCGAGGTGGAGAATCCAGTCCAGAGGACCTTCCAGCGGAACCGGCTGGATCACGTCGTGTTCCAGAAAGAAAAAACCCGGGAATCCCCGCAGCGCTTCCAGATTCTCCCGGCGTCCGGTGAGGAAGTTGTCCACCCCGACGACTTCGTGGCCTTCCCCGAGGAGACGTTCGGCCAGGTGACTCCCCACAAATCCCGCGACACCCGTGAGGAGAATGCGCATCCTGCTTACTGGGTGGCGGAGTTGAAAAACTGCCAGAGGTTCACCGCCGACACCACGGCAAGGGAAAGATCGCGAAAGATGGCCACAATTCGCTGCAGGCGCACGGTGGCGATGGTGGGCACCAGAATGACGTCGCCGGGTTCAAGGGGAGGTAACGTGTCCTGACCGGTCAACACCCGCTCCAGGTTCACGATTTCAAAGGTTCGCTGATCGGTGTGGGAAATGCGGATGGCTTTGAGGTTGGCCCGATCCGTGGGGCCACCGGCTGCAGCGAGGGCATCCAACAGCGTTCCGCCGTCCTTGATCCAGAAGGTCCCGGGTTGCTTGACCTCTCCCATCACGGAGATCCGGATCTCTATCCCGCCACCTGTTTCGGGCGGGGCAGGTCGGAAGTCCTGGGCCGCGAGGATGGCCGGGAAGAAAGCGAGAATCCACCGCATCAATACGCTCCTTTTCCGGTGATCACCACCCGAAAGGTCTTGAGGAGGATATACACGTCCAGCCACATGGACCAGTGCTGAACGTAATAAGCATCCAGAAGCTGCTGCATCATCACGTCTCCATCGCTCCGAACCAGAACCTGCCACAGACCGGTGATCCCGGGCAGGGCGCGCTGGCGGAGGCGCCGGATCACCGGGGAATAGCGGGACAGGTGATAGTCCGGGAGGGGACGGGGTCCCACGAGGGACATCTCTCCCCGGAGGACGTTCCAGAACTGGGGCAGTTCGTCCACGCTGGTTTTCCGGAGGATGCGTCCCACCACAGGAAGAATTCTGGGATCGTTTTTGATCTTCTGGAACCGCTCCCACTCCTGGCGAAGTTCCGGAAACCGGCGAAGATATTCAAACAGCCGGCGTTCCGCATCCACATACATGGTGCGGATCTTCCACACCCGGAAGGGTTTTCCGTGGAGCCCTTCCCGAAGGTGGCCGAAGAAGGGCCAGTGGCGATCCATCAGAAACACGAGGAGGGCGGCGATCAGAATCACCGGAAGGGAGAGAATCAGGAAGATCAGGGCCAGAACCCAGTCCAGGGGGCGTTTGAGAAACCGGTAAGGCCAGGTTTGCACATCGGACCGGTGAAAGGGCCCCTGCACCCGGAGAAACTGATATACAGCGTTGAATCCCAGGAAGTGCCGGAGAAAATCCCGGAGTACGAACCCCGTGAAGGCAGAACCCACCAGCACGGGGAACAGGGGAAGGGCCCGGTGGAGAGGGATGGAGAGGAGGAACCCCGTGATCACCCAGGACAGAAGGTGAATGAGAAACATCCGGCGGAGTTCCACCACCTCCTGAAGGGGAGGGTGGCGCCACAGGCCGGCGACGGCATAGGAGAAGGCGAGCACCACGATCCACAGCAGAAGCAGCTCATATCCCGGGAAAAACCATCGGGCCGTCAGTCCAGCGGCCACCCAGTTGCCGAAATCCACCACCACGTGACCGGTCCGCCAGTGCTGCTTTTCCGGCAGAGGAAACCGCTCCTGCCGGATTTGCGGTGCGGGGAAACTCATGAGACGCGCGCTCCTCCTGTCCCGAGCATGGTCAAAGTATACACAATCTCCGGGGAAACTTCAAAAACCCCGATATGTTCCGGTGCAACCGTTGTATTCGGCAACGTACCCTCCAAGCCCCCGGTGGGTCCCCCGCACCACAAAGGAGGTGGCCCCACCCGGACAGGGCACGAACTGGATGTCCAGCGTGACGTCGCGGGAAACCGAAACGATGTTGTCCTCGATGCGCACCCCATCCGTGAGGGAGCAGGTGACCGGTCCCGGTCCGCAGGGATTGGGCTGGAGGGCGGTGGGCAGCCGCCCGTGCAGGGCGCGAAAGTGGGCCACGGCGCTCACCGCGTTGCGCACGTCGCTGCGGACCGCACCCCGGTAGGCCCCCTGCTGATAGCGGGAAAACATGGGGAGGGCGATGGCGGCCAGAACGGCCACGATGGCCACCACAACCAGGATCTCCACGAGGGTGAACCCGCCCTTTCCTCTGCTCATCCCGGACTAATTGTACGGAACCCGGGTGGAACGGACAAATCGCAGGTCCCTCCGGACATCAGAACCTCCAGCGCACATCCAGACGCCAGAACCCCAGACGCCGGGCCCCGGCGACGGCTTCCTGAAATTCTTTCCGCGCCAGCCGCCGATGAAGCTCCGGGTACCGCGATGGCGACACCAGACCCGCAGGGTAATACTGATCCATCAGATTGAGATACACATCCGGGCCCAGCGTTTCCCGTATCCATCGCAAAATCGCAAGGGTCTCCTCCAGAAACCCCGGCATCACAAGATGCCGCAGCAGCACGCCCCGCAGGGCCAGCCCATCCTCATCCACCACCAGATCTCCCACCTGCCGATGCATCTCCCGGATGGCGCTGCGGGCCACAGCTGGATAATCTTCTGCCCGGAGATATTTCCGGGCCAGATCCGGGGACCAGAACTTGAAATCCGGCATATAGATGTCCACAATCCCATCCAGAAGGCGCAGGCTTTCCAGGCTGTCATAGGCGCTTGTGTTATAGACGATGGGAAGCTGCAGGCCCCTTTCCACCGCCACCACCAGGGCTTCCAGCACCTGAGGGACCACGTGCTCCGGCGTCACCAGGTTGATGTTGTGGCATCCTGCCTCCTGCAGGGCCAGCATGAGGTGGGCGAGCTCATCCGGCTTCAGCGGGCGGGCCCCCAGCCCTCTCCGGCTGATGTCAAAGTTCTGGCAGAAGACGCACTTCAGGTTGCAATGTGCAAAGAAAATTGTGCCGCTTCCCCGCCATCCCCGCAGCACATCCTCCTCGCCGAAATGGGGAAAGGCGCTCGCCACCTCCGCCCACCGGCCGGAGAGACAGACGCCGCGCTCATCCTGAAGGCGGTTCACCCCGCAGTTTCTCGGGCACACCCGGCAGGAGGCCAGCGTTTCCCTTGCCCGTTCTGCCCGATGCCGCAGTTCCTGGAGCGTAAGGTTGCGATAGGCCGGGACAAAATCCCGACGGGGCCTCACGAATCCTTCAAACAGGGTCGGGAGCGCACGGCGCATGGATAAAACATACAATGATTCAGACGGATCTGCAAGGGTGGAGGTATCAAAACCCTCAGCAACGAAGAAGAAAGCGGGATACGAGGGCCTTCAGGATCCGGGCCCACTTCCCCGTGACGTTCCAGAAGAGACGTCGTGGAGACCCTGATTCTCTCTTTCGCACGCCGGGGTAAGTTCCTGCACAGCGATGTGGTATCAGGGGCTCATGACCATCAAGCGATGAATTCCCTCTGCGAGGGAAAGTGGCGCCGGGGAGATCATTGCCCGTGTTTCCCTTCAGCCGTGGGCGATCACGCCGCCCACCGCACCCGTGAGGGAGAGAAGGATGAGCACCACCACCCCCCAGGGGCGGGCCAGAAACCGAAACGGGCGGAAGCGGAAGAAGAAGCCCCACAGAAACAGACTTCCCGTTGAGAGCAATCCCAGAACCTGATGCACATCCATCCAGCCGTGCCTGGAAGAAGCGTCAGGCACTTCTTCCTGCGCCAGGCCCGTGGCGGCGGCAAACGCTGCGCTCATGGCCGCCAGCCATACCAGGATTTCCGCAGGACGTTCCAGTTCGGGGAAGCGCACGCCCAGAAAAACGAACAGCACGGCCGTGATGCCCAGGGCGATGGGGAAGTGCACCAGCTGGTTGTGTGCATGGTCAAGCAGACCTTTGGCCAGAGCCCGGAGCAGAGGAGGTGTGGACTGCCCCGCTATCGCTTCGGAAAAAGCTTCTGAAGAAGATAAGGATTCGGTTTTATGGGCTCCCAATTCCACCGGCGCAAACAGAAACGTCAGCAAAACGGCCAGTTGCATCGTCCATCCGGGCATAACCGTCCTCCGGTTCGGTTCAGAACATACAGCAGGCACCGGGACCTTGCAAACATCGCCACCCCGGAGCCGTGGTTTTTCTGAATCTTCGTTCCACGGCCGCGAGAAAAAATCGCCCGGATCAGGAAAATCCTTCATTGAGGCGGCAAAAGCACCACCCGCAACGCCATGGCATACGCCTCTTGTGAACTTTTACCGCCCCACCACCATTTTGATGGTCGTCTCCGGCAGGCTCACCACATACCCGCCGGGCAGAAGGCGAAGCAGACGGGTTCTCCCCGAAAAAACTTTCCGACCCGTGAGATCATAGACCGTTACGGGATACGGCCGCCGCAGGGCAAAACCTCCCGGAATCAGGCGAAAACCATGATCTTCACCAGAGGGTTCAGAAGGTGTTTCCTCCACGTCGGTGGGACGGTCAAAGATATAGGTGCCTCCATAGAGTGAGCCCGAGTTCACCACGATTTCGGAAAATCCATCCCCGTCCACATCCCCCGCCGCGAAGTTGCAATGCTGGGTGTTCAGCGTCGTGTCTGACCAGAGCAC
>WFYF01000276.1 GCA_015490255.1 Caldifarciminota bacterium | reverse complement strand
GGGAAATACCGCACCATGCCGGAGCCCGCAGCGTAAGGTGTGGTGATAACGAGCCCCTCCACCGGGACAATGGTGAGATCTTCCAGCCTTTCTGGCAGCGGCCGGGCTTTCCGGAGAACGGCCCGGTGCACCTCCCGCTTCTGGGCATCCAGCAGGACGGTGATCTCCGCTCCTTCCGGGAGAGGAAGTTCCATCGCCAGGGCCTCCGGGGTGGGCACCAGAATCACCGGGGTGCCGTGAAGAAGATGGAGGGCTTTGGCGAAAACCAGGCCCATCCGTAGGGCGGTGAAATACCCCGGTCCTCCCGAAAGGGCCACACCGTCCAGGTCGGCGGGGGACACGCCTTCTTCCTCCAGCACAGCCAGAACCCAGCCGGGCAGAAGGCTGCTGTGGGCAAACCGCCGGAAGGATTTCCGGAAGACCCGGGGTTCTCCCTCCACAAAGAGGGCCACAGAGGTCTCCGGACCGCTCGTTTCCAGAGCCAGGAAACGCTGTGGAAGCGCCATAAGAAGAACGCGGAGGGGGAGGGATTCGAACCCTCGGCCCCGGTTTCAGCCGGGGCTACGGCTTAGCAAGCCGCCGCCTTCGACCACTCGGCCACCCCTCCGCAGGGTTCAGCCAAACAGGTTGTCCCTGCTTTCGCGGGTTTCCAGAAAGCCCTGGCGCCGGAGCTCCAGGGCCTTGGGATCCGTGGCAAAGCGCAGGGCATCCTCATAGGTGATGAGGTCCTGCTCCAGATATTTGAAGAGCATGTCGTCAAAGGTCTGCATGCCTTCCACGGAGGCGTCCCGGATGAGATCCCGGATCATGTGGGTCTTCTCGGGATCCTTGATGTATTCCTTGATGGTGGACGTCCCGAGCATCACCTCCACCACCGGAAGGCGCCCCTTCCGGTCCTTGCGGGGCACCAGCCGCATGGAGATGATGGCCGCGATGGTGAGGGAGAGCTGATACCGGATGTAATCCTGCTCGTGGGGCTCAAACATGGACACCAGGCGGTTGATGGTCTCCACCGCGTCCGTGGTGTGGACGGTGGACATCACCAGGTGCCCGGTTTCGGCCGCCGTGAGGATCAGGCTGGCGGTGTCCCGATCCCGGATCTCGCCCACCAGAATCACATCCGGCGCCTGCCGCAGGGAGGCCTTGAGTCCCTGGAAAAAACTCGGGGTGTCCCGCCCCACCTCCCGCTGGGTGATGGTGGATTTTTTGTCCACGTGGAGGAACTCAATGGGGTCTTCAATGGTCACGATATGCACCTTTCGGTGGCGGTTGATATAGTCAATCATAGCCGCAAGGGTGGTGGACTTTCCGGAGCCCGTGGTCCCCGTGACCAGCACCAGCCCCCGGGGGATCAGGGAAATTTTGGCCAGCACGGCAGGGAGGTGAAGCTCTTCAAAAGATTTAATTTCCTGGGGGATATACCGGAACACATAGGCGATGAAGCCCTTCTGAAAGAAGGCGTTCACCCGGAAGCGCCCCACGCCGGGAAGCTGGTAAGAATAGTCCACCTCCCGGTTCTCCACCAGCGCCCGCCGGCGATCCTCCGGGAGCATCACCTTGGCCCAGGCCACCAGGTCGTCCGGGTCCAGCGCCCGCCCCAGGAGGTTGACATGCTGGACTTCGCCGTGGACCTTGAACACCGGCACATACCCGGCTTTCAGAATAAGGTCCGATGCCTCCCGCCGCACTTGCTCCCGGAGGAGCTGATGGAGTTCTGCTTTTCCAAAAACCGACATGCTTTCTCCCACGGAGGGTGAGGGATTCGAACCCCCACGGGCTTGCGCCCAGCGGATTTCAAATCCGCCGCCTTCGCCGTTCGGCCAACCCTCCGTGCGGTTGATTATACAAGACTGGACCGAAACGTTCAACCCGCCGCCTTGCCTCATCAAAAATCTACACGAAATGAACTGCGTGCCTCACGAAAAAATCTACATGAAATATCCTGTACCCTCCCTCCTGACAGGATTTCTCTACAAGGAGGGAGGAAACCATGCCCAACAAGGAGCTGGATCTCATGACCCGGAAAAAGATCTCTCGCCAGCTTGCCAAAAGATACCGGAAAGCCTCCAAAAAGGAGAAGTCCCAGATCCTCAACGAGTTCTGCTCCCTCACCGGGTACAACCGCACCTACGCCTCCTTCCTCCTCCGAAACGCCGGAAAAACCATCACCATCAAAACTCCCAGCGGCCCTCGCATCCGCATCGTCGCCGACCCCAACCGCACCATCCGGAGAAACCGGAAACCCATCTATGACGAAGATGTCCGCAAAGCCCTTTTCATCCTCTGGACCTATCTGGACTTCCCCTGCAGCCGCTATCTCCGCGCCGCCATCCCCTGGGCCGTCCCCAAACTTGAAGAAGAAGGCATCCTCCAGGTCTCCGACACCGTCAGGGAGAAACTCTTCAAAATCTCCCCGGCCACCATTGACCGCCTGCTGGCTTCCCTGCGCAAAAGCATCACCCAGAAATCCCGGTCCTGCACCCGCAGAGGCAATCTCCTGAAACATCAAATTCCCATCCGGACTCATCGGGACTGGACGGAACAAGAGCCCGGCTTTCTGGAGATTGATCTCGTAAGCCATGACGGAGGGAACACGCGGGGCGATTTCGCCTATACGCTTGTGGCCGTGGATATTCACACCGGGTGGGTGGAGATGGTGCCGTTGAAGAACCGGGCCCGGGTGTGGACAATGGAGGGGTTAGACAAGATCGCCCAGAGGCTACCTTTTCCCATCCGGGGACTGGACTGCGATAATGACAGTGCGTTCATCAACTATCATCTTAAGACATGGTGCGAGGAGCAGAACGTGGTGTTCACACGATCCCGGCCCTACTGGAAGAACGACAACTGCCATGTGGAGCAGAAGAATGGGCATGTGGTTCGGCGGTTTGTGGGGTATTTCCGGTATGACACGCCTCAGGCCCTTGCTCTGCTGTACGAACTGGAGTACAAGGTGGGGCTGTACGTGAACTTTTTCAAACCGACGAGGAAGCTGGTGGAGAAGGTTCGCGAGGGAACGAAGGTGAAGCGGGTGTATGACGAGCCGAAGACGCCGTATCAGCGCGTGCTGGAAGATCCGATGGTTCCGGAGGAGGTGAAAGAGAGATTGCGGAAGCAATTCAAAGATCTAAAACTCGGGGCTCTGAGGAAAGAGATTCTGCGTCTTCAACAGGAATTGTTTGCCCTTGCGACCCGGGTGGAGGTGGACCATGAAGATGTGTAG
>WFYF01000275.1 GCA_015490255.1 Caldifarciminota bacterium | reverse complement strand
GCACCACCGCAACAATAAATCGCTGGAGAAAAACCTGGACCCTTCTCTCCCTCCCCCTGCCCCTCCCGCCAGGGGAACGAAAAAGACTTTTCAGACGCCTATAGATCCTGATATAGCCCCTGTCAGGCCCGGGAAAACTTCTCATCCCTTTCCGGAGTCCCGTGAATCTGAAAGATTCACAGGGTGTCCCACCGCCAGACGGCCACGGCCCATTGCGCCATCTTCCGCTGCCGGTCCCGCATCACATCCTCGTCCCAGCGATCGTAATCCGCGAGCATCCGGGTGATGGCAAACCTGCTCCTGCGATAGACCTCCCGTTTTTCTTCAAACGGCCTGTCCCGGGCTTCCCGGTTCAGATGCTCTTCCAACAGCGTGAGATTGCCAAGGCGCTCGGCCCACTGCACATCCTGTCTGTGTCGGGGCAGGATATGTTCCACCGTAATTCGGGGATCCTCCAGCGTCTCCACCATGGTGGAAGGGCTTCCCCGGAGATGGGCCTCCAGTCCCAGAAGCAGGCGTTTGGCCACCCGCAGCGATCGTGGATCCGGGTTCTGCGCCCCCGCAAAGGCATCCTGAAAGGTCTCATCGTCCAGATAGACCTGTCCTTCCTGAAGAATCCGGAAGATGTCGCCCACCCGTGAAGCGCTTCCCCGATGCACCGCATGCGCCGCCCGGGTAAAGGCACGCTCCAGCCTGTTGGGATTCCTCCTCCCGATGGTCAGATAACGCACCGTCACCACCACCGCAAGCCGCAAAGCCTGCACAAGCACCTTCCGCCAGGCCTCGGGGTCCTCCATCCACTTCTCATACAGGGCAAGCAGCAGCGGTGTGGCCTGGTGCGCCCGGAACACGTTGAAATCCTGAACATGGGGATAGGCCCGATCCGGAAATTCCCGCCAGATCTCGTAATCCGGCGCCGAAAGCGCCTCATAAAACCCCGCAAGATGCTCCAGCCGTTCCAGAAGATCCAGCGCTTCCCGGGAAGAGGTCACAGACTTCCGGAGCACCCTGTAGAGTCTTTCTCTGCGGACGGGCTCTTTTTGCGCCCGGTTGACAAAATAGCGCAGATACTTTGGGAAATCCCTTTCTCCCACAACCCGGACAATACGGTCCCACTGCTCCTCCACGATCTCCAGATCCGCCTCCTGCATCAGGGAGAACAGATAGTTTTTGAGAAGGTCCGTCGGCGTGAGGGCAATCCCCCGGGCGTTCAGCGTCTCAAAAATCACATAGGCGCTCAGATCGTCCGGCGTGAGAATCTGCGTGAACAGCGTGCGATCCAGTATCTTTTCAAGAAAGGCTGCTGCCCCTCCTCCCGTGTCATTCTGAAAGTGTTCCCGGATCCGCCTCTGGAAATACGCAAATCCCTTCCAGAGAAGTCCATGGGAAGGATGCCGGGACAGGGATCCGCGGGGCGGGGCTTTGCGCTCAAGCACATACTGGTTGAAGAAACCGTGGTCCACCCGGTTTAATCGGAGTCTTGGCTGAAACATCAGGCGAACCGGCTCTTTTTCTCCCACAAACCTTCGGGTGAAAATCTCCCGTCGCTCCCGGTTTTTCTCCGCTTCCACGTTTTTCTGCTCAAGATGCTCCAGAAAGTCAATCACCCCGAGGGCCAGGAGCACGAAGGTGGCCAGGCGCTGCTGGCCGTCCACCACCACGAGCCCATCTTCCGCTTTCTGGAAGAGCATCACGCCCATATAGTGATAGTCCTCTTCACCCCGCCACAGACGCCACAGATCGTCCCACAGATCCTCCCACTGGGCCTCTCGCCAGGCGTAGTTTCGCTGAAAAGGCGGCACCCGGTATCGCCGGGCGTTGCCGAAAAGCTCCTGCAGGGTGACCGAATCCGCCTGGAGAAGCGGGAGGGACATCACACGATCACCCGCTCCTCATATACCCCATAGACGGATTTCAGGGTTTCCACGATCTCCCCTTCCGTGGCGTACCGGCGGACTGCCTCCAGGATATAGGGCATCAGGTTCCGGTTCTCCTCCGCCGCTTTCCTGAGATCTTCCAGGGCCCGGCGGACCGCATCGCTGTCCCGCTCCGCCTTCACCTTCTGGAGAAAGGCGATCTGCTCCTTCTGGACCTCCATGGGATCCACCTTGAAGGGCGGGACTTCAATCTTTTCCTCGGGGTCCACATACCGGTTCACCCCCACGATCACGAACTCCCCGCTCTCCACCCGGCGCTGGAACTCAT
>WFYF01000274.1 GCA_015490255.1 Caldifarciminota bacterium | reverse complement strand
GCTCGGAGATGTGTATAAGAGACAGGTTCAGGACGTGGGGAACGCCGGGAACATCGCCCGGAGTGCGGCCTTTTTCGGGGCCACCGGCATCGTGCTCCCGGCGCGACGGAGTGTTCCCCTTTCCTCTGAACTCCTCCACACCTCCAGCGGCGGCGCCGCTCGCCTCCTCTGGACCCGTGTTCCGTCTCTGGTGCAGTTTCTGGAGGTCGCCCGGGCACAGGGGGTGTGGATCTATGCCCTGGAAACCGGGGGAAAACCCTTACCGAAGGTCGCCTTTGTCCGTCCTCTCCTCCTCGTGGTGGGTGCGGAGAAACGTGGGGTCCGGAAGGGCCTTCTTCGCCTTGCCGATGCCGTGGTTTCCATCCCCGGGAAGAACCTCTCTTCCCTGAACGTGGCCAGTGCCACGGCCATCGCCCTGTATGCCGTTTTTCATCCGGAGGGGCGTGCGTGAAAGACGCATCCGGGAAGGTCCTTCCGGCTTTTTCCCGAATCGGAGAAGTCTATGACCTCCTGATGGGGGATGTTCCTTACGGCCGCTGGGTCCAGTATCTCCTGGAGGTCTTTGAGCGGTTCCGCCACCGCCCCGCCCGCATCCTGGACCTGGGGTGCGGAACGGGCACCGCCGCCCGCATGCTGAAAGCCCACGGTTTTTCCGTGGTGGGCCTGGACGGCTCCCGGAGCATGCTGGATGCAGCACGGAACAAAGGCGAGCCCTCTCCGCCGCTCGTTCAGGCGGACTTCCGGGCCCTTCCCTTCCGGAACCAGTCTTTTTCCACCGTGTTTTCCATGTTTGATTCCATCAACAACCTTCTCACACCTGCCGACCTGCAGCAGGCCTTCCGGGAAGTGTTCCGGGTGCTCACCCCCGGTGGGCTGTTCACCTTTGACGTGAACACCCCCTGGGTGCTGGAACACTTCTGGGGTGATGATGAGAAGGTGAAAGAAATCGGAGAGGTGATCTCCATATGGCGCACGGAATACGATCCCCGGAAAAAGCGCTCTCGCCTGTGGATCACCGTGTTCGTGCCCACAACCGTCCCCGGGCTTTACGATCGGCTGGACGAGGTCCACCTGGAACAGGGGTATGAACTCTCCGAACTCCGGGAACACCTCCAGCGCGCGGGCTTTCGGGACATCCAGATGTTTCGCCATCTTTCTTTCCGTCCAGCCCGGAACACGGACAACCGGGTGCAGGTGGTGGCCCGCCGGGGTTCGTGATGCTCCGTCTGGAAATCCTGTATGAGAAACGCCTTCCCCCGCGAAAAGCGCGCTACGGGCGGATTCGCCTCCCGGAGGCTGTCCGGACCTGGCTGAAGGACCAGGGCATTCGTCTCTATACCCACCAGACCCGTGCCCTCCGGGCCCTGCACCGTCACCCGGTGGTCGCCCTCACCACACCCACCGCCTCCGGGAAAAGTCTGGTGTATGAACTGGCGCTGATGCGCCGTTTTCTGGAAGACCCGGACATCACAGTGCTCTATGTCTCTCCCCTCAAGGCCCTGTTAGAGGATCAGCACCGCAAGGCCCGGCGCGATCTGACCCGTTTTCATTCCGGCATCCGCACGGCCGTGCTCTCTGGAGACACGCCCTCTTCCCTGCGGCAGGAACTCCGCCGCCGGCCGCCCCACCTGCTTCTGGCAACCCCGGAAATGCTCCACACCAGCATCCTGCCCTATCACCCCCGATGGGAGGCCCTCCTCCGCCGCCTGTGGCTGGTGGTGCTGGACGAGGCCCATGTGTACCGGGGGGTGTTCGGGAGCCATCTTGCGGCGGTGCTGCGCCGGCTCAATTTCCTGTGGCGGTTCTATGGGGGCGAACCCCGGTATCTCATTCTCTCGGCCACCCTGGAAGGCGGTGAGGTCTTTTTCCGGGATCTGACCGGTCTTTCCGACGTGGTGGAGATCCGGGAATCCGGCGCCCCCCGGCCGGAAAAGACCTTCATCGTTGCCGAGGTGAAGGAGGGAGACGACGTCCAACCGCCTCAGGACGTGATCCTCTCCTATCTCACCCGGCGGTTGATTGCCCAGGGCCACCGGGTGCTCGCCTTCGCCAAGACCCGCCGGGGCGTGGAGAAGGCCTTTTCCCACATCCAGGATCGGGAGGTGGAGCGGATCGCCCCTTACCGTGCGGGGTATCTGCCGGAAGTGCGCCGGGAGATCCAGGAGGCCATGGCCCGGGGGGAGCTCATGGGACTGCTCGCCACTTCCGCCCTGGAACTCGGCATTGACATCGGGGATCTCACCGCGGTGCTTGTGGTGGGGTTTCCCGGGAGCAAAATGGCCCTTTATCAGCGGTGCGGACGAGCGGGACGGACCCTTCCGGGGTTATGCATGTTTGTCCCTTCTCTGGATGCGCTGGATCAGTATTACCGGGACCATCCCGAACGTCTCCTGGACTTTCATGTGGAGGAAGCCCGGCTGTGGCCCCACAATCCCTATGTCCTGGCCCAGCACGCCGCCCTCTCGGTCTGGGAGCTGGCCGAGGTGGGGTTTTCCCTGAACGCGAACCTGCTGGAGCGGATTTTCGGTGAGGGAGCGGAAGCCGCCCTGGAGGATTTCGCCCGGAACCGGCCAGATCTGTTTGACCGGTTTCTGCGCCGCCGGGGGGAGGTGTATTTCTCCCGGATGCGCCGGCACGAACTCCTCTCCCGGGTGGGCCTGCGGCACACCGGCGAGACGTGGGAGATCTGGGATGAGACCACGGGGGAACTCCTGGGCACCATCGCCCCGCCCCATCTGTATGAGGAGACCTATCCCTTCGCGGTGTATTACCATCTCGGCGAAACCTATGAGGTGATCCGGTGGGACCAGGAGGCTCACCGGGTGTTCGTCCGGCCCTTTCGTCTCGCGGTGGAAACGGAGGTGCACTACGACACGGACGTGGAGATCCGCCGCATCCGGAAAGAACGCCCCATGGGGTCCTGGCGACTGTTTTTAGGGGATGTCCGGGTGGTGCGCACCTATATCGGGCTCACCCGCTATCGCAAAGGGACCCGGGAGGTGCTGGACACGCTGCTGTATGAGGAGCCCATCCGCTATGCCTTTGAGACCACCGCCCTGTGGCTGGTGGGGGAGGCGTCCTCCATCTGGGAGGCCTATGCCCGGCACGACGTGGTGGAGATCCTGCGCCGCAACCCCTCCCTTCCGGAGTTTCTTCCCGCCTATCAGCTCGGGGCGGGCCTGCACGGGGCGGAACACGGCGCGATCGGCCTTTTTCCCACGGCGGTGCTGGCGGACCGTTCGGATCTCGGGGGCCTGTCCACGCCCTTTCACCCCCAGACCGAACGCCCCACGGTGTTCATCTATGACGGGGTGGAAGGGGGAGCGGGGTTTGCCGAAACGGCCTTTGGGCGCTTTGAGGAGATCGCGGCCGCCACCCGGGACCGCATCCGGCGGTGCCGGTGCGAACTGGATTCGGGCTGTCCCTCCTGCATCCAGTCGCCCAAATGCGGCAACGCCAACCGGATTCTCTCCAAAGCCGGCGCCCTGGCCGTGCTGGAACTGTGGCTGGAGAAGGCATTTTAAAGGTTCACAGGAGAAAGATGAACAGCACAAAAGGCACAAAAGCTGTATGTTTCCTTATACACGGTGCAGAAAAGATCAAATCGCAGAATTTTATCCTTCTATCCAATGCCTTACTTGATCGTGGTGATAGCGTGTTTGTCTGTCTTATAGATACACTTGAGATTCGTCCGGGAGACATTGTCGGAAAAGTTGCAAAGGTAGATAGACAGATCCGGGAGGGTGAAAGCCTTGACTGTAAGGCATTCAGTACTCATCCACTTCGTTATTTTGACTATGTTTGGGTGTTAAGTTTCGGTAAGCGTGAAACTTTCCTGGACAAAATTCAGATACTCTGGTTGCTTGAACAGTTCCGTAAAGTAAAAGTTATAAACTCCGTTCAGTCTCTCCTATTTTTACATAGCAAGTATTCACTTATTTATATCGCCAATGAAGCAGGATTTCATCACCCCAAAACCTATGTATCTTCTAGCTTTGAATTTTTGTGGGAAATGTTCCAGTCAGAGGCGCAGTTGGGGAATCGCGACATATGGATCGCGAAACCACCTGCAGAGAGCTTTGGTAAAAATGTTTTCATACTGCGTCGGAATGACACCAACGCAAAGGTGATTCTCCAATCTATGACAAGCGATGAATATACAATGCGATATTGTATTCTTCAGGAATATGTTCCTGAAATATCGTTGAAAGGTGAGAAAAGAGTTCTTATCGCTAATGGCCGCATCATAGGCTATTATTTACGAAAACCCTTTAACGATCACCGAACCAATATTCATCAGGGAGCTGAAGTCCATACGTGTGAATTATCCGAAGATGAAAGAGAGCTTTGCAAGCGTATAGGGCAGTACCTCAAAAATCTCGGAGCTTATTTTGTCGGAATTGATATGGTTTACCCCTACGTAAT
>WFYF01000273.1 GCA_015490255.1 Caldifarciminota bacterium | reverse complement strand
GAGACAGGAGCACCGCTCACGAGGAATGCTCCCAGAACGCCCACCCGCCCCGTTCGCAGCGCGTTCACCTGTTTTTCCATCCTGCGGACCTGCTCCCGCTGGGCAGGCGAAAGATCCTGAACCCTGCGCATGGTGTTCAGAGCATATGCCCTGTGTTCGCAACCGTCAAGCCGTCGGGTACCGTGCCGGAAGATTGTCGGCTCACCGGGGAGTCGGGTATAAGCACCCCATACGGTTTTCTACGAAAGACTGCGTGGGAAGGACGTGCCCGCATTGCAGGAGAATGGAACGTTTGGTGCTCCATGGACGGGACCCCCTTCGTTTTTGACAGGCGGGGCGAAGGTTGAATCTTCCCGGGAGGGGAAATATCATACATCAGAGACCCAGGCGGTGCACCAGATGACAGCGCTCGGAAACAGGAAAGTTTTGCTGCTCTGGCTGCTCGGGGTGGGGGTCGGAGGGCTGCACTGCCGGAAGGCGTGCCCGGACCTCCCGCCGAAGCCGGAGATTCCCCCGGATCTTGTCCTGCTGGTGCCTCCCGACACGTCCAGGAACCTGAATCCCCTCTTCCCCAGGGTAAAGGGTTCGGCGCTGTTCTACCTCATGGGTACCGTGGTGACGGGCTTCTCCTGCGGCCGTGAGGTGTGGCAGCGGGACCTTCAAAGCGGGGAATCCCGCATGCTCTGGGATTTCGGGGACTCTCTGTGTGTGACGGGGTTTGACGTGCGGTTAACGGCGGAGGAAAGCCTCCTCGTGGCCAGCGTGGAGGACCCGTATCCCCAGCCGTATCTTCTGCTGGTGAATCTCCGGACCCGGAAGCAGGACACCCTTTCCTGGGGCTGCCGGTCCCCCCTGCTGGATCCGCAATTCCGGGACGACGGCCGGGTGATTTTTGCGAGCATGCTCCCATGGTGGGAGGATTCTCTCTGTCCCTACGGTCCGTGGGGGGTCTGGGCCTACGACCGGGCTCAGGACACCGCCTGGCATGTGCTGGATCTTCCCTACGCGGACTTTTTCGTGTATCGGGGGTATGTTGTGGAGGGAGATTCGGTCTGGTCCCCTCCGGAGGGATCCTTTCCCGCGCTGGATCCGTGGGAAGGCAGAAAGGTGGTGGCGGACGAGGCGGGGCTGGAACCGTGCGCCATGAGCGGGCGCCTCCTCGTGTGGGACCGGGTGGACAGCACGCAGGTGGAGGTGGAAATCCCCTGGCCCGGTGTGGTGGTGCCCCGCCACCCCGACTGGGCTGATGTGCCCGGTCATGGACGGGGCATCGTCTTCTGGGTCACATGGGGCTGCCCGATGCCGGACAAAGCCCCCCTTTTCTTCACGCGTCCCGGAGATTGCCCTTCCCGGCATCTCTGGTTCTTCCCGCCGGGGATCTGGATGCTGAAAAACTGGACGGACCACGCGGTTCCCTGACCACCGGAACGGCTCCGCAATCCTGCAATAACGGATATGCCCCGAGGGGATCAGCGCCCCATCCCCGACTCTCACCCGGCGGGGAAAATGCCCTTCGGAGAACCCGTTTGTGGACAATATCGTTTCCATGCTTTATGATACAGAGACCCCATGCAGGAATGGAGCCTTCGTGACCTGTTTCTCATCCTGCGCCACCGGTGGCGGGGGGTGATGGCGGTGTTTCTCCTCCTCTCCGCCCTGGGGATGCTCCGGCTTTTCCTGGCCACCCCCATCTATCGCGCCGAAGGGAAAGTTCTGTTTTCTCTCTCCTCTTTTCCTTCCATCGGCATCGCCGACAACGCCCTGGCCTCCTCCGCCCTTATCGGAGCCGAGTTTGCAAACCGCCAGGAGCGTCTCACCAGCCTGGATTTCCTGATCCGGGTGGCCCGGGCCCTGCCTGAATCCATCCGGATACGCCTGGTCCGGACCGATACCCTTTCCCCGGAGCGGGTGGCCCGGGCCATCCAGTCCGGCCTGGGCATCACCAGTTCCCGGGAGGGATCGGTCTATACCCTCCGGTTTGTCCATACGGATCCCGTGGTGGCGGCAGCGGTGGTGAACACCGTGATGCAAACCTTCGTGGAGGAAGACCTTCGCCTGCGCCGGCAGGATGTGGCCCAGAGTCTCCAGTATGTGGAGGAGCAGCTCGCCCGGTATGAGACCAAGCTCCGGGACGCCGAAAACCGCCTTCTCGCCTTCCGGAAAGAGCACGGAGGAATCACCCTTTCGTCCCTCTCGGAAAACCTTCTGAGCGAACTTTCGCGGGTGGACACCCGCCTCCAGGATCTCCGGGCCCGTCAGGAAGAACTCCAGAGCCGCCTGACTTCCCTCCTCTCCGTGCCGGCGGACACATCCAGTCTGGCCGCTTCCTCCGAGATCCAGGAACTCCAGAAACGTCTGGTGGATGCGGAAGTGGCCTATCAGAATCTCCTGGCCCAGGGTCTGTCTCCCGACCAGCCACGGATGCGGGAACTCCGTGCAGAGATCAATCGTCTGCGGGATGCGCTCCGGGAAAAACTGGCCGCCTCGCTGCATCAGCCGGATGCGGTTTCCCTCGCCGACACCCTTCGGTCCGCGGTGTTCTGGCTGGATGTGGAATCCCGGGTGCTGGCCGGCCAGATCGCGTGGTGGGAAGCCCGACGGCAGACCCTCCTGCGGCGTATCTCCCTGCTGCCGGAAATGGAGCAGAAATATCTGCAGCTTCTCCGGGAACGGGAAATCGCCGAAAAGATTTACCGGATGCTCACCGAGAAACGGGAGGAACTCCGTATCGCTCTGGAATCCCGGACCTCTCCCCTTCAGATTCTTGAGCTTGCCCGCATCCCCACCACCCCCATCCGGCCGAAACGGATGCTGGAGGGAAGCCTCACCCTTCTCCTGGCCCTGTTCGCCGCCTTCGGGTTCGCCCTCCTGAGGGAGTGGAGCCGCCCCACCCTGCATCACCTTGAAGACCTGGCCTCCCTCACCCCGGCACCCATCCTGACCGTGATTCCTTACCGTCCCCGTCTCTCGCGGGAACCGCCCCACCGCCGTCTGCTCACCGCTCAATCCGAAGACGACGTCTTTCAGGAGGCCTTCTTCAAACTTTACACCGCCCTTTTGCCCGGGTTTGAGCCGGGACAGGCGCTCCTCTGGACGAGCGCCACAGCCCACGAGGGCAAAAGCCTGGCCCTGGCCAACACCGCACTGGCTTTTCAGGAGATGGGTCACCGGGTGGCCGTGGTGGAAGCCGACCTCCGCCGCCCCCACGTCCACCTCTACTTCAACCTTCCCCAGAAACCCGGGCTGGCAGAGTATCTCCAGGAAAAGGTGTCCCTGGAAGAAGTCCTCTCCCCTCTGAACGGTCTGACGGT
>WFYF01000272.1 GCA_015490255.1 Caldifarciminota bacterium | reverse complement strand
TCCACTGCATCGTTGGGAAAGAAAAGAGCGAGAGGCCAGGTCGCCAGCACCACAGCCGGATAGGCGCCCACACTCCAGAATCCCGAAATCTCAAGACCCCCTTTCCGCCACACCAGCGCCATGCCGGGAGAAAACACAGAAAGTACAAGATCCAGGTTCTCCCCCACCTCCATATAGGGAACTGCGTAAAACACCGGATAGGGGAAAGACGTGGATGTCAGTCCCGAAAAAGGAGCACCTGAAGGCAAAGAAGATTTCCACAGAACTGGCCGGGCCCCCACACCCAGGAGAAACCGGTACCGGGGAAACACGAAAGAAACCTCTGGAGAAGCATACCACGCGTTCTCCCAGAACGCCATCCGGTAAGGACCATCCAGCTCTCGCCACATACCCACCCAGCCGTATCCGAGATGAAAAACCACACGCGTGCTGCCGGCGGTGGTGGTCCACCGGAAAACTCCCTCTCCCTGGCCCCACTGATAGCGCTCCCGCCACGTTGTCCGCTCTGTGCCTGCACAGGAGGCATATTCAACCCGGGTCACCGGTGTGGCTGCGCCCATCACACCCACTTCAAGCCCTTCTCCGCCCCGGGGGGAAGGGGGAGAAGAAAGCATGGGATAGGCACACGAAACCGACCACACACTCCACAGGGCGAAACCGAACCACCGGGCGCCATGCATGCCTGAAAGATACAGCGCCCGCGCCAAACCTGTCAAGGGGTGGTGGAATTCTGATGGAAAACACACACTCCACAAAGAAAACGGTGGAATAAACAGTGAACCCTGTCCTGTGGAAGGGATGCCGTTTGCGGCAAACCCGGGGATTTGGAAACTCCGGGACATATACGAACACAGACACTCCACCGCAATGTCGGTGGAATTCAGTTTTCCACCAGAAGTTGAGGGGGGAGAAACACCGGAAAACAGAGATTCCACCGGAGATAAAAAACTCACCAGAGGGATGGTGGAATCAGAAGGGAGGATTTCCCGCTGCGGGAATTCTGGCGCATTTTCTTGCGGGGTCCAGAGAAAATTCACCGAAATGACGGTGGAAAACCCCGGTCCTCCAGGTGATGGAAAAAAGGTGGAGATCTGAAATCCACCGGATTTCCACCATCCCCACCGGTATCGGCCTGCTGGAGTCAGAATCGGAGGGAAAAGCCGCGCCCCCGGGAGGACTCGAACCTCCGACCTGCGGCTTAGGAAGCCGCCGCTCTGTCCTGCTGAGCTACGAGGGCGCGCAGGGTGCTGGATTTAGTATAAAGCCCCGGAAAAGAACGGAAAACAGTTTGTTGCCGCATGGACTTCCGGGCAGAAAAAGGGGCGGTCTGCGCCGCCCCGAAAGGTTCATCCGGCATGCCCTTTTCAGGGCAGCACCACGAACCGCTGGATGTCCGACGTGCCGCGGCGTTCCACCCGGAGGAAATACACCCCGGCACGGCCCGGTGCCCGCAGCACCGTTTCCCGGGCTGGTCCTTCATACACCACACCCATCTGCCGCCCCGCCGCATTGAGAAGAGAAACTTTCATCCGGCCCATCCGGGGAACAACCAGGCGGAGCGCGCCCCTCCGGGAAACCACGGTCCGGTCCAGCCGGATCCGGCTCACCGGAGTGCTATTCACCGGTTCGGCCACTTCCGTCCAGGTGGAGGCCATGAAGAGGGCCTGACCTCCCCGTCCCTCATCAATGGCCAGGAATCCCCAGGTCCCGCCCCCCATGGGCGCGAGATCCTGATCCGGTGTGCTCTGGAAGTCGTAGGGAAACGTCCAGGGGCTGGACCAGGCGGCCGATCCCACCAGGCGGGTGCGCAGAACGAGGGAATCCGGCTCCACTCCACCGAAGAAGATCCAGGACACGGCAAACTGCCCGTCGTTTTCCACCACTCGGGGAGAGCGCTGCCCCCGCGTCAGATCCGTGCTGATGGTGCCGGTGAGAAAGGACGTGGTGTCCCCATAGGAGATGCGATAACGGATCACATAGGCATTCTGTGTGGTGTCATAAGTGTCATAGGCGATAAGCACCGTGTCCGCCAGGGCCGCCACCGAGGTCTGAAAAATGCCGTTGTATGCGCTTCCGGTGAAAAAGGTCCCGCCGAAGGCGGTGCCTCCCGTGCGCCAGCGCAGGAACAGGGTGTCACCGGTGGCGTCGGTATAGGCGAAGATCACCGGAAAGATCTGGCCGGTCACATAGGTTCCCGAAAGGCCGTGGTCTGCGTTGGTTACGCCCGTGGCATAGGTGCCAAAGGAGGGGGTGTCCAGAGAAGAATACCGGTATTCCACCTCGCCGTTTGAATGGAGATAGAGAAAATAACCGAAGCTTCCACCGTCGTTGGTGAAAGCAGAGAGTTCTTTCAGCGTGTCCGCGGAGGTGGTCACGATGGCGTTGCCGAAGGCGGCATCGTATTCTCCGGTGGCGAAGGGAAAGCGACGGAGCCGGGCGCTTCCTGTTCCAAAAATATCCGCCACATAGGCGAAGGTGGTTCCGGAGACCGCGCCGTAAAAGGCGCTGATTTTGTATGGGTTGAGCCCGGCCCAGTCATAGGTTTCCATCCAGGTGTTGCCCCCGTCGGTGGAAAGGAGGGTGAGGATGTGGAAAGACGTGGAGGTTGCAGAGGTGTCCACGGCCAGGAAGGCCACGAGATTGCCGGTGTTCGGATCGGCCACGAGTTCCACCTCCCGGACGTTGAGGGAGTCGGATATCGGGATAGGGCCTCCGTTCACCCCGAGACCCGCGAGAGGACGTGGTTCAGTGAAGGCGAGACCGAATTCAGAAATCGTGAGACCGGCTTCTTCCAGGGCTGTGAGGGCGGCCTGCACCCCGCCGGCGTCATTCCGGTTCCATGCCTCTTCAACTGCCCGGTAAAGGGCGTGATCTCCCGGGATTTCCAGCCGGGCGGTGCCCAGGTCCCGGGGCAGCCGATCAAGGAGTTCGGAAGACATGGACGGGGGCATTCCTGCAAGGAGAAGCCCGATGAGAAAACTGGGAAACATCATTTCCTCCAGAGGTTCGGGCAGGGGGGAAAAGGGGTTGTGTACCCTGCAACGGCATTGTACACCCTGGAGGAAGCCCTGTCAAACGGACACCTTCCGGAAGGCCCGGCGCACGGCGGTTTCAGCGGAGGGTGGTGGGGATATTTTCGTCCGTGCCGTGGGTTTTCCGGTGGGCCTCCAGGAGATCTTCAAACCGCTCCAGAATCTGTCTCCGGATCTCCTCCCGCAGGGCCTCCGGCAGGTTCCGGAAACGGCCCTGGGCCTGGAGATAGTCCTCCACGGGTCGGGGCCGGGCCGGACGATAGTTCACCGTCACCCGCCGGCCGTCTTCCATTTCCACCAGGGGGAACACCAGGGTCTCCACCGCCAGACGGGCGAGGCTCACGGTTTTTTCGGAGGGGAATTTCCAGCCCGGAGGGCAGGGGGAGAGGACCTGGATGAACCGGAATCCCCGGATGTCCCGGGCCTTTTTGAACTTCCGGACGAAGTCCTCCGGAAAGGCCGGGGACACGGTGGCCACATAGGGAACCCGGTGGGCCGCCAGAATCCCCACGATGTCCTTTTTGAGCACGTGCCGCCGGGCCCCATCCGGGGTGGTGGTGGTCCAGGCCCCCACGGGCGTGGCACCGCTTCGCTGGATGCCGGTGTTCATATAGGCTTCGTTGTCATAGACCACATAGAGCACGTCCTCGTTGCGCTCGGCCGCACCGGAAAGGGCCTGGAGGCCGATGTCGTACGTCCCCCCGTCGCCGGCCCACGCCATCACGGTCACATCTTCCTCCCCCCGGATGCTCAGGGCGGCCCGGATGCCCGTGGCGGCGATGGCGGCGGTTTCAAAAGCGGTATGGAACAGAGGAACCCGCAGGGCGTGCTGGGGGAAGGGGCCGTCGATCACCGTCCAGCAGCAGGCGGGCACCACGACCGCCGTCCGGGGGCCGAGGGCCTTCAGCGCCAGGCGCATGGCCAGGGTGGCGCCGCACCCCTGACAGGCCACGTGTCCCGGTTCCAGAAGTTCCTGCTCTCCGGCATGGAAGAGCAGCCCGTAATGCCTCTGGGTGGTGTTCACGGTTTTCACGCTCATGCCCCGTCCTCCCGGAAACGCGCCCCCACAAAATGGGGCGTGGGGTCTGTGGGGTCCCAGGCGGAGAGTTTGTCATAGACTTCCAGCACGGTGTCCACGGTCACATCCCGTCCGCCCAGACCGATCACGGCGCCGAACATGTCCGGAGCCGGCTGCATGCCGTAGAGGGCGGATTTCACCTCCTGGAAGAAAATCCCGTGGTGACCGAAGGAGATGTTCCGGTCCAGCACCACCACCCGGGACGCACCCCGGAGAGCATCCCGCACCGCCTCAAAGGGAAAGGGCCGGAAGAGCCGGAGTTTCAGGAGCCCCACCCGTTCGCCCCGTTCCCGGAGATGGTCCACCGCAACCCGGACCGTGGTGGCCGTGGCGCCGGCGATCACGAACACCGTATCCGCATCCTCCACCCGGTAAGCCTCCACGGGTTCATAGGACCGACCAAAGTGCGTTCCGAAGGCCTCACCCACCTCTTTCCACACCTGACGGGCCCGCTGCATGGCCTGTTCCTGACGGACCTTGAACTCAAAATAGAGGGAGGGATCCGCCAGATTCCCCACCGAGCGGGGGTCGGTGAAGTCCAGTTTGTAGGGATAGTCCAGAGAGGGCAGGAAAGCGTCCACCACCTCCTGGTCATACAGGTACACGGGTTCCGCCGTGTGGGAGAGCACAAAGGCATCCAGAACCACCATCACCGGGAGAAGCACGGTCTCGGCCACCCGATAGGCCATGAGGAGCAGGTCCAGCACCTCCTGGTTGGATTCCGCATACACCTGCATCCAGCCCGTGTCCCGCTGGGAGAGGGAATCGTTCTGGTCTGTCCAGATGGACCAGGGAGGGGCCATGGCCCGGTTCACGTTCACCATCACGATGGGAAGTCGTGCACCGGCGGCCCAGTGCAGGAGTTCGTGCATCAGGGCCAGGCCCTGGGCGGAGGTGGCGGTGAAGGTGCGCACCCCCCCGACCGCGGCCCCGATGCAGGCGGCCATGGCGGAGTGTTCCGACTCCACCGTGATGAACCGTGCCGGGAGTTCCCCGGACGCCACCATTTCCGAGAGGAGTTCCACAATGTGGGTCTGGGGGGTGATGGGATAGGCGGAAATCACATCCACCCGCGCCAGTTTCACGGCGTGGGACACCGTATGGTTGCCGGTCAGAACCTTCCAGGTCCCGGCCACGTCCGAAATTTTGGGGATGCTCATGGCCGCACCTCCACCCGTTCGTCCACCATGGAGAGTGCCGCCCGGGGGCACTCCTCCACGCAGATGGCGCAACCTTTGCAATGGTCATAGTCAATCACGGGTTTGCCGTTTTCCATGGTGATCACCGCGTCGGGACAGAAGGTGGCGCACACCGTGCATCCGTTGCAGGTGCCGCACACGAAGCAGCGGGAGGCTTCCTCCAGCACCCGTCCCTCATCCCAGGTGATTACTTCCTCCTGGCTGAGGGAGAGCTCTCCGGCCTCGTTGACCGTCACCTGACGGGAGGCTTCCAGACGGGGTTTCGGGAGAAAGGCGTCCAGACGGATGAAGGCCAGGCTGGCGGTTTTCCGAGCGGGTTCCTTCGCGGGGAGTTCGCCGGTGGCCAGATAATGGTCCACGGCCCGGGCGATGCGATACCCCCAGGCCATGGCCTTCACCACCAGGGACGGTCCTTCCACCAGGTCCCCTCCCGCGAATACCCC
>WFYF01000271.1 GCA_015490255.1 Caldifarciminota bacterium | reverse complement strand
CCCCGCTCCCGTATGAAGGCCTCAATCCGGGCATCCAGATCCGCCGTGGAGATCCCGGGTTTGAGCCACCGGCGCACCCGCCGGAGCACCTCCGCCACCACCGCTCCCGCCCGGCGGATGCGGGCGATCTCCTCCGGCGTCTTCAATCGGATCAACGCAGAACGGCTCATGGGGTGCGTTCATGATACACCCCATCCCGCGACCTTTCAGGGAACGGATTTCCAGGGTAATGGGCGCCCCAGGCGCTGCCGGAGACGCAAGAGGTCGTCCCGGTAAAAGGCCCGCAGACGGGCCAGAACCCCGGGGTCGGGCGGCGGGGGATCCGGCCGCACGCGAAGGGTGGAAGATGCCCGGAACAGCAGGGCGTTATAGGCCAGTGCCGCCCGGGGTGGGAGCCGGCGGGGAAGCCCGACGAGCCATCTGCGGTGCACGGCATACACCAGCCGCGCAAGCGTCTGACCCCTCCCGGGATCGGTCGTGTTCTCCCGGGGGAGGGAAAGATCCAGAGGCCGCTTCAACCCCAGAAAGGCCGCAAGACGCTCCAGTTCCCGCTCCGGATGCCGGACAAGTTCCTCCAGGATGAGCACATGGATCTGCTCCGGCGGGAAAAAGGCCTCCCAGCGGGAAAGCATTTCGGCATACCGGCTGCCCAGCACCACATGGGGCGCCGGATCCCCACCCTCCAGGAGGAAACTTTTGCTGCAGGCCCGTGCGAGGGCTTCCGGATCAAGCCCTGCCGCCACAAAGGCCTCAAACGAACGGCGTTCCCACCCCCGTCGCCACCGCATCCGGTAGGCCGACCACACCCGCTCCACGGGATCCCGGAGGCACACGATGAGTTTCAGTTCGGGGAAATGTTTGCGAAACGCCCGGGGAAGGTGGGGTTCGGTCCAGAACTGCGGGGCGAACAGTCCCACCCGGGTGCCGGGACGGCCATACGCAGCGATCAGGGCATGAAAACGTTCCCACGCCCCCAGCGCCGGTTCCAGCAACTCCTTGCCCGGGGGGAGAGAGACCTCGGGATGCCTCACAAGCAGTGCGTGAAGGCTCGTCGTCCCCGATCGGGGCGCCCCCACACCCAGAAAATCCAGCACGAAACCGGACGGGGTTATCCCACCGTCACGCCCAGGGCTTCCAGAATCCGCCGGGTGACCGTCTCCACCTCCCCCACCCCGTCCACCCGGAGGGGGGACCGACCGGAGTTTTCGTAATACGCCAGGACCGGTTCGGTCTGGGCCCGGTAAACTTCCAGGCGCTTCCGGATCACGTCCTCCCGGTCATCGGGGCGCTGGACCAGCTCCACCCCACAGACATCACAGCGGTTGTCCTCCTTCGGCGGATCATAGCGGAGGTGATAGGCCCGCCCGCACTTCGGACACACCCGGCGGCCCGAAAGGCGCAGCACAATCTCCTCGTCGGGAACATCCAGAAACACCACCCCATCCAGGGCAAGGCCTCGCTCGGAAAGCATCCGGTCCAGGGCCTCCGCCTGGGCCACCGTCCGGGGGAACCCGTCCAGAATAAAGCGCCAGCCAGCCTTTTCCATCGCCTGGGCCATCACCTCCAGGATCACGTCATCCGGAACGAGCACCCCCTGTTTCATATACCCCTCCACCTTTCGCCCCAGCGGAGTGCCCGCCCGAACCGCCTCCCGGAGGATGTCCCCGGTGGCCAGTTTCACAACCCCGAGCACGCCGGCCACCCGGTCCGCCTGGGTGCCCTTGCCTGCCCCCGGTGGGCCCAGAAACACGATGCGCTCTGCCGCGGCCATGGATTTCTCCCGGTTATCCGCGCCAGCCCCGGATCTTGCCCCGCCGGATCAGCCCTTCATACTGGTGCATCACCAGATGGGCTTCCATCCGCTGAATGAGTTCCAGAGCCACCCCGACAATGATGAGAAGCCGGGTCCCGCCGTAATAGATGGGCACGTGGGTCCACTTCATGAGATGGGAGGGAATCACCGCCACCAGAGCGAAAAAGATGGCCCCCGGCAGGATGATCCGGGCCAGAATCCGATCAATGTATTCTGCCGTTTTCTCTCCAGGACGGATGCCCGGGATGAAGCCGCCATAGCGCTGAAGGTTGTCCGCCAGATCCCGGGGGTTGATCACCACGGAGGTGTACATATAGGCAAACACGATGATGAGGAGGGCGTAGACGATATCATAGGGGAGGCTGGCAGGGACAAAGAACCGGTCCACCCAGGCCTTGGCCGATTCCAGAAAGGGAAAGCGGGCGAAGGTGAAGATGGTCTGGGGGAACATCATGATGCTCTGGGCAAAGATGATGGGGATCACGCCGGCGGTGTTCACCGTGAGGGGAAGATAGGTGCTCTGGCCACCGTACATCCGGGTGCCCACCACCCGTTTGGCATACTGAATGGGGAGGCGTCGCTGGGCCTGGGTGATGGCCACCGTGGCCACCGTCAGCAACCCCATCACCGCAACCGCAAAGAGCAACGCCATGGGAGAAACCGCACCGGTTCGCACCAGACGGATGGTGTTCACCAGCTCTCCCGGCAGGGTTTCCAGCGTTCCGGCGAAAATGATCACGGAGATGCCGTTGCCGATTCCATAAGCGGTGATCTGCTCTCCCATCCACATCAGGAGCATGGTCCCGCCCACCAGACCCACGATGGTGGAAAGATAGAACCCGAAATTGGGATCCGGTACCACCCGCACCCCCGTGGGGGTAACCAGATTGGACAGGAAAATCGTCACCCCGATGGACTGGATGGCCGCCACCAGAATGGTGAGATACCGGGTCCACTGGTTGATTTTGCGCCGCCCGTGCTCGCCTTCTTTCTGCATCCGCTCCACGGAAGGGACACTTGTGGCCATGAGCTGCATGATGATGGAGGCGGAGATATAGGGCATGATCCCCACCCCGAACACCGACGCCCGGGACAGAGCCCCTCCGGCGAAGATGTCGTAAATCTCAAAGGCGGTCCCCTGAAGGGCCGTCCGGAAATATTCCAGCAGGGCGTGGGCGTTCACCCCCGGGAGCGGAATATGGGTGCCCAGGCGATAGAGGAAAATCACGCCCAGGGTGAACAGAATCTTGTCCCGGAGTTCCTTGATGGCGGGCAGGGCCGCAAGGCTCTCCATCCGCATCATGAGGTGGGCTCTCCCGCTTCAATCACGATGGCCTGGCCACCGGCCGCCTCGATCTTCTCTTTCGCCTTTGCGGAAAAGGCGTGGGCTTTCACCGTCAGGGCCTTGGTGATCTCACCCCGGGCCAGGATCTTCACCGGGAGTTTGCGGCGAACCAGCCGGGCCTTCCGCAGCAGTTCCGGGGTAACCTCCGTGCCTGCCTCAAACCGGGCCTCCAGATCCCCCAGGTTCACCACCTCATACACCTTCGCAAAGGGATTCTTGAAGCCTTTTTTGGGAAGGCGCCGGTAAAGGGGCATCTGCCCGCCCTCAAACCACGGAGGCTTGGCACCGCCGCTCCGGGCCTTCTGTCCCTTGGTTCCCCGACCGGCGGTTTTGTCCCCCCGGCCCCGACGTTTTTTCTTCTTCACCGCACCGGGTTTGGGACCAATGTTGGAAAGGGTAAACATTTATCGGCCTCCTTCTTCGGACAGCTCTTCCACCTGCACCAGGTCCTGCACCAGACGGAGCATGCCCCGGATCTGGGGGGTGTCGTTGTGCTCCACCACCTTCCCGATCTTCCCCAGCCCCAGGGCGATCATGGTGCGCTTGCGCTTTTTGTGCTTGCCAATGAGACTGCGGATCTGCTTAATCCTCAACCGTTTCGGCACTTCTGAACCTCCTGTAGATCACCGACAGGGGAATGCCCCGGGCTTTGGCCACCTCGTGGGGATCTTTCAGACTTTCCAGCGCAAGCAGGGTTGCCTTCATCAGGTTGATGGGGTTGTGGGAGCCGAGGGACTTGGTGAGCACGTTCCGGTATCCGGCGGCCTCCAGGATGGCACGCACCGGCTGAGAAGCGATGATTCCGGTCCCGGGCCCCGCGGGCTTGATCAGGATTTTGCTCGCTCCGTATTTGGCCATCACATCATGGGGTACGGTGCCCTGCCAGACCAGCACCCGGCGCATGTTCTTCCGGGCCTGACGAAGTGCCTTCTGGATGGCATCCGGGACCTCCACGGCCTTTCCGTGCCCGATGCCCACCCGGCCGTTGCCATCGCCCACAGCCACCCAGACCGAAAGCCGGAAATTCCGTCCGCCTTTCGTGACCTTGGTCACCCGGGAGATGGACACGATCGTTTCAATGAGCTCTCCCTGAAACTCTTCCACCCGTGCCATGGTTTCCTCCTTCAGAACTCCAGCCCGGCTTCCCGGGCACCCTCGGCCAGGGCCTTCACCCGGCCGTGGTATTTGTAGCCCGCCCGATCAAACACCACCTGCTTCACACCCTTCTCCTGGGCCCGCTTCGCGATGAGCTTCCCCACCAGCCGGGCCTTTTCAATCTTTCCGGAAAGACCTTTCACCTCGTCCCGGATCTCCGGGGAAAGGGTGGAGGCCCCCACCAGCACCCGGCAGGGCCCCACTGGGGGATCCACCACAATCTGGGCGTAGATGTGCTTGAGGGACTTGTAGACCACCAGGCGGGGCCGTTCCGGCGTGCCCACCACCTTCTTCCGCACCCGGAGATGCCGGCGTTTTCTGCGATAGACCTTCTCTTCCCGCTTCATGCTTTCGCTCCTGCTTTGCCCGGCTTCAGGATGAGCACCTCACCCTCATACCGGATGCCCTTGCCCTTGTAGGGATCCGGCGGACGGATGGCGCGGATGTCCGCAGCCACCTGGCCCACACGCTGCTTGTCAATGCCGGAGACCCGCACCGTGTCCTGACCTTCCACCGTCACCTGCACATCCGGCGGCGGGGTGAACACCACCTCATGGGCGAATCCCACGTTGAACACGATGTCCTTCCCGCGCTGTTGCACCCGGTATCCCTTGCCCACCACCTTCAGCACCTTCTCATAGCCCTGGGTCACGCCGTGGATCATGTTGGCGATGATCTGGCGGGTGGTGCCATGAAGGGCCCGGTGCACCTTCCGATCGCTGGGGCGTTCCACCCGGATCACGTCCTCTTCCACAACCACCTTCATCTCCGGGTGGATCCGGAAGGAAAGTTCCCCCTTGGGACCCTTCACCGTGATCACCCCGTCCTTCAGAGAAACCGTCACACCTCTGGGTATGGGAATGGGCTGCTTGCCAACACGCGACATGGTTTTCCTCCTCAGAAGACGTACAGGAGCACCTCCCCGCCCACCCGGCGGCGTCGGGCTTCCCGGTCCGTCAGCAGCCCCTGGGATGTGGAGAGGATGGCGATTCCCAGGCCGTTTTTGACCCAGGGAACCTCATCCGCCCCCACATACACCCGGCGGCTGGGTTTGGACACCCGCTCCAGATTCGTGATCACCGGGCGAGGGGGCCGACCGGGGATGTATTTCAGTTTCACCACGATCTTCCCGCCGTGGGGACCATCCACCACCTCAAAGTCTTCAATGAAACCTTCCCGCTTCATGATCTCCAGAATCCCCACCTTGAGCTTGGAGATGGGGGTGATTTCCACCTCTTCCTTGCGAACGCGGATGGCGTTGCGCATGCGGGTGAGCATATCGGCAATCGGATCCATCATCATCGCGCTCCCTCCTGTTACCAGGAGGCCTTTTTCACCCCGGGAAGCTGGCCCGCCAGGGCAAGCTCCCGGAAGCAAATCCGGCAGAGTCCGAAACGCCGGATATAGCCCCGGGGACGGCCGCAGCGCTGACACCGGTTGCGGTGGCGGACCCTGAACTTCGGAGGGCGTTTGGCCTTTTCAATCTGGGCTTTTCTCGGCATGGTTCACTCCCGTTCAAAGGGGAAGCCGAAGGCTTCCAGCAAACGCATGGCTTCCTGATCGGTTTCCGCCGTGGTCACGATGGCAATGTCCATCCCGAACACGAACTGGACCTTGTCCGGGTCAATCTCGGGGAACACGGTGTGCTCCGAAAGACCCATGTTGTAGTTACCCCGACCGTCAAAGGAGTTCCGGGACACGCCCCGGAAGTCCCGCACCCGGGGCAGGGCCACGTTGATGAGCCGGTCCAGAAAGTCGTACATCCGGTATTTCCGGAGGGTGACCCGCAGACCGATGGGCATGCCCTTGCGAAGGTGAAACCCCGCCACGGACTTGCGCGCCCGGCGGATCTGGGGCTTCTGTCCCGTAATGAGCGCAAGATCCTGGGCAGCGATGTCCAGCCGGCGGGGATCCTCCACCGCCTCCCCCAGGCCCACGTTCACCACAATTTTCTCCAGTCGGGGCACCGCCATGGGGGTGGTATAGCCATAGGTTTTCATGAACTCCGGGACAATCACCTCACGGTAATACCGGAGCAACCGGCCCGTGCCTTCATAAGGAATTTCCCGATACAGTGCCGTCACAGCCGCCTTACTCATCAATGTCCTCCTTGCACCGCTTGCAGTATCTCACCTTCCGGCCGTCGTCCCGGAAACGGAAGCCCACCCGGGTGGGCTCGTGGCAGTGGGGGCACACGAGCATCAGATTGGACAGATGGATGGGAGCCTCAATTTCCACAATGCCGCTCACCTCACCTTCCCGGCGGGCCCGCTGGTGGCGCTTCACCACGTTCACGTTCTCCACGATGGCCCGGCCTTTCTTCGGAAACACCCGCTTGACCGTGCTGATGG
>WFYF01000270.1 GCA_015490255.1 Caldifarciminota bacterium | reverse complement strand
CCTGAAAGGGAAAGGGAGAAAAGCGCGGTATCCTGGAAGGCTCCGCGGAAAACGCCTTCCATACTCCATCCCGATGCAGGATCCACCACCGTGCTGGCCTCGGTGGACACCCGGGCTTCCAGCCCCACTGTGGCGCTTCCTTCGGCCCGAATCCACACATCCTCCAGCAGGATCCCCACCCCCCAGCTCCCCCAGGGTTTTTCCCGAACAAGGTGGAGGACGAAAGGGGCACGAGACTCCGCCAGGCCGGCGTCACCGGCAAGGGAAAGGGACAGATCTCCGGTGAGACGAACGCTCACGGGAATCCGTTCCCCGGGGGAAAGATCGGGGATCTCCTGCGCGGTGAGGGTGTCGCGGAAGGCAAGATCCAGGGAAAGCCGCTGGATGCTGGTTCCTTCAAGGGTCACACCGTTGCCAAAGGGATTTCCCGTACCAAAGCCCACCATACCCCACCGCGTGGGCCACACGCCTCCCAGGAAGTTCATGCCTCCCGCCGACAGAAGGCGGGTGGTCAGGGGGATCCGAATGGGAATTTCAAAGGGCACAGAGTCCGGGTCCAGAGACGGGTCATCAAGAAAAATCAGCGTGTCTGAACGGATCCCCTCCCATCCAAGGCTCATGCCCAGCCACAGGCCCCGGGGCGGGCCCCAGAGGGATGCGAGCTGGAACAGCCCGGCCGGGAACCCCAGGAGGGCGCGCTCCACCGGTCCCGTCAGGGAGCGCAGCGAAAACCCCAGGGTGGAGAAGGCCAGGACAGCAGAGATCATGTGCGAAGGGTCTCAAGGAAAGCGATTTTTTCCCGAACATACTGGAGGAGCGGTTCCGCTGACACCGGTTTTCCCGTTACCCTCTGCACCAGCTCTTCGGGCATGAAGGTTTTGCCCCACGCATAGATGTTTTCCTGAAGCCACTCATAGACGGGCAGAAACTCCCCCCGCCGGAAGAGTTCTTCCGGCTGGAGTTCCTCACGGAGACGGGCGAAAAAGGCCGCACCATAGATGTTGCCCAGGGCATAGGTGGGGAAATAGCCGAAAGATCCGTGGGACCAGTGGACGTCCTGGAGCACCCCTTCCCGGTTGGAGGGAACCTCTATGCCAAGGAGAGCCCGGAAACGTTCGTTCCAGGCCCCGGGCAGATCCCGGACAGAGATCTGCTGATTGATGAGGGCGTGCTCCAGTTCAAACCGGAGAAAGATGTGAAGGTTATAGGTCACCTCGTCCGCCTCCACCCGGATCAGGGAGGGGCGCATCTCGTTTACCGTGTGGAGGAAAACTTCCAGCGGAACGTCGTTGTGCTGGGGAAAGATCTTCTGGAAGAGGGGATAAAAGAACTCCCAGAAGGCGGGATTGCGTCCCACCAGGTTCTCCCAGAAGCGGGACTGGGATTCGTGGATGCCCAGGGAGATGGACGCTCCCCGCGGAGTCCCCCAGTGTTCGGCGGGGAGGCCCCGGTCATACTGGGCGTGGCCGGCCTCGTGAAAGGCACCGAAGACCCCCTGCCGGAAGTCCTGTTCGCTGAATCGGGTGGTAATCCGGAGATCCCCCGGGGTGATCCGGGTGAAAAAGGGATGGACGGTGGTGTCCAGGCGGAATTCCTCGGGATCAAATCCCCAGTGGGCATAAACCTGGAGGATGAACTCCCGCTGGGCTTCCACGGGATAGGGGGGACGAAGATCGGCGGTGAGGGCCGGAAGGCTCTGAATGATCCGGGGAAGTTCCTCAGCCAGCGGGGCAAAGATTTCCCGGAGTCTCCGGGTGGTCATCCCCGGCTCATACAGGTCCAGGAGGGCATCGTAAGGATCTTCGTCATAGCCCAGAAAACCGGCTTCCTCCCGGGCCATCTCCACAAGCTGTTCCAGATAGGGAGCAAAAAGGTCAAAGTCGTCCTCCCGCCGCGCCACTTCCCAGACTTTTTCCGCCTCGGTGGCCAGACGGGCCCGCTCTTTCACCCAGGTCTCAGGGTATTTCTGACTCCGCTCAAAGCCCAGCTTCCACCACCGCAGGTTCACGGCTTCCGGGGAGAGAGGATCCCGGGCGAAATCCCCTGTGGAGGCGATTTCCAGCCACTCCCCGACTTCCGGACGGGTCCGGCGTCGGTGAAGTTCTCCGGCGAGAAAGGCCACGACTTCTCCCCGGTAAGGGGTGGCTTTGCGAGGCATCTGGGTGCGCATGTCCCAGTAAAGCAGACCTGTGGCGGCGTGGAGATAAGCAAGCTCTTTTGCCCATCCGGCCAGCCGATCATAGGCTTCTCTTGGTGTCATCGCTATCCTCCCGGTTTGAAGACCCCTTAATTGTTCACCGCCCAACCCGAACCTTCAGCACGAAATCTTGAAAGGGAGTTCCGGAGCCTGTATACTCCCCCTGAACCGGGAGGCGAACATGTCCCATCAACGAACGCTGTGGATGCCGTTTCTGCTGGTTTCCTGCACCCTCTCACCGTCCCCGCCCCACCTCACACCCTCGGAATGGGCATCGGGAGAATATGCACGGTTCCAGTAAAAAGAGGTGTGGCTCGGTGGGTTTCTCCACGGTGCGGGTCCTGTTCTGCTGGAATCCCTCCGGGGGGCAGAGGTGCTGGGGCTTGAGG
>WFYF01000269.1 GCA_015490255.1 Caldifarciminota bacterium | reverse complement strand
GGGTGGGATCCGGGGGAAGCAGAGACGAAGAGGGAACCACCGTGTGGCCTTTCTCCTCAAAAAAGGAAAGAAACTCCTGACGGACCCGATCACCCGTCCATGCCATCGCTTGCCTCCCGCTCGCGCCGTTTCAGCGTTAAAAAAACTCACACAAAACAACCCCTCCCCCCATCTGGAGGGAAGAAGGTTCACAGGTCCTTCAGCCCCTTATTCTCCGAAAACTCTGTTGATCTTCGCCAGGGCCTCCTCGGCCACCTGGAGGTGATACACCGCCTTCAGGTTCAGGAAACTGCGGAAAGACGGGGCCTCCATGGTCACCAGCTCTCCGGGCTTGACCTCCGCCGTTCCCTCGGCATTCTGAGAAAGCAGCCAGAGGATGTCCGCGGTGGCCTTGCCCACCTCCTTGAAATCCGGCTGCATGCCGAAGGTGGCCCCGGCCTTCACATGGGCTTCCGCATAGCCCCACAGGGGAAGTTTGTGTTTCCGGCTTGCGGCGAGGAGTTTCTTATAGGACTCCAGATTGGCAAACAGCGTATCCACGGGAAGCCACACAAAATCCACACCGCTTGCCTTCATCACCTTCATCATCTGGGGAATCTCGTCCCGGCTGGAAACGGCGTAAATGAAGATCTGCACGCCGAGATCGCTTGCCATGAGGAAGAGCTTTTCCGCCTGGGCCTTGGACTGCTCGCCATAGGGCACCCCCACCCGCCTGATGTTGGGAAACACGGTTTTCAGGGTCCGGATCTGCCGCTCCGGTGAAATCTCCAGGCTCACTCCTGTGAAGTTCACACGGTTGATGTTGAACTGGGCGCTGTTGAACACAGCCGTATAGATCACCGGCTTCTCCGGGTTGAGCTTCAGCACCGCCCGCAGGGCCGGAGATCCCACCGGCACGACCATGTCCACCACCTCCAGCTTGGCTGCAAGGGCGGACGGATCGTCCGGGAGGGGGAGGACCTCCACGCTGGCCTCCGCAGGGAGTCCCGACACCAGTCCCTCCACCACCTCCTGATAGATGGGGAGGCGAGGAGACTGGAGGACCAGCACCTTCAGGCTGACAAGGGCCCACAGAAGCACACTCTCACCCCCTTTTAGAGGTTAAAGTTTAAACGCACCTGAAAAACCAGCCTCCGGGCGTCGGGATACCACTGCTCTTCCTCCGTGGGTTCGGGACGGAATCCCTGTTTGTATTCCTCCCACGGATAGGGGTTGAAGATGGCATCCTCCTCCCAGATGTTGTATCCCAGCACCCGGAACTCCAGAAAACGATAACGCAGGGCCGCGGACACGTTGGCAAACCCGCGTCCCCACAGCCCCGCGTTTTTCCAGCCAAAGAAGTGCACATCCCGCCCGCCCGAAAAGTGGCGGACAAAGGTGAACTCACCGGCCCAGTCGCCCACCGTGTGGCTCAGGGTAAAGCCGGCGTTGGCGTTGCTGGTAAAATAGTTCAAGAAATAGTGCTTCACCGTGTCGGATGGAGAGAACTTCATATAGGTCAGGTCCGCAAAAAGGTGAAGGAAGGGCGCGGGGCGGCTCTCCAGCCGCGCCTCCACGCCGAACTGCTTCACCTCCGGATAGTTCTCATAGGTGATCCGGGTGGGAACGTTCCGCAGCTGGGTGGGCAGCATCATGCCCGGAATGGGGAAGTTGGTGGGATCCACAGCGGGGAAATACACAAACAGGGGCTGGAGGGTGGGGGTGGACCAGATCGCGTCGTTCAGGATGTTGTAATAGGCTGACGCCTCCGCTTTCAGATACCGGCTGGGCGTGTAGCTCAGGAAAAACTCGGCGGTCTGAATCTTCTCCAGCAGGAGGTCCGGATTTCCCTCCGCTTTGGCGGTCGCGAAGAGCTGATCCACATAAAGCTCCACATAGTTGGGGGCGCGGAAGGCCCATCCGTACATCACCTTGGCCACCAGCCGGGGCAGGGGGGTGAGCACCACCGCCAGCCGGGGCACCACCGAGGACTTGTAAATGGTGTTGTAGTCATACCGCACACCCGCCAGGGTTTTGGCCCAGTCCGCCGCCTGCCACTGCCACTGGAAATAGGCACCCACGTTGGTCCCGGTGAAGATGGCGCCCTGCTTGATGGCCTCGTGGTTCACCCGCTGATACCACGCCTGCACCCCGGCGATCACATAGTGGGCATCCCCCAGCGCAAAATCCGTCTGGATCTCTCCACCCACCTGGGTCTCATAGGCGTTGCGGGTGGTGAAGGTGGTATAGACGGGATCCGTGATCACCATGAACTTCCCGGCGGTGAGGCGCTGGCGCATGGCGGCCGTGTCCATCGTTCCCACCACGTCGTCACACTGATGGGCGATCACCGTGTCCGCCGGGACCGCACCGGAAAGCACCGCCCACACGTTGATCAGGCTGCTGTGATAAAGGTTGTCTCCGCAGCCGATGGGTGCCGGAAGGGGGTTGAACACCCAGAGGGTGTCGTCCGCGCCATCGCCGGGGCCCTCAAACACGATGGCGTTGATGGGCACGGGGAAAGCCCCGCGGGGGGTGAAGAGAGAGTCCTGGATCATCTGATCCGTCACGTCGCCCCGGACGGGCACCACCGTGCTGGAAAGCCGGTATTCCCCCTCAAGATAATCGCCCCAGAACCGCGCGGAAAGCCGAACGTTGGGCGAAAGGTCAAACGCGGTGCTGTAATCCGCCATCACCCGGAGTTCCCGGGACCGGTCATAGGGCGTGGGATAGCGGTAATTGCCGAATCGCCCCTGCTGGTTCCGGAGGGCCCACAGCGAGAGTTCATGCTGTCCCCAGGAGAACCGGGCCCGCAGGAACTGGTCCTCATGTTCGGCGTTGGGACCCACGGCCGTGTCGCGACCCGGCGCTGTGCCCACCGTGGGATCAAACCCCTCGGTGAACAGGAACCGTCCCCCCAGCATCATGGACCCCTCCCCGGGAAGGCGACCGGTGGCAAAACCGGAAAGATAGCCGGTCCCCAGTTCTCCGGCCCCGGCTTCATAGGCTGCACGCGCGGTGGAATCCGGTTTCCGGGTCACGATGTTGATCACCCCGGCATACGCGTTTGCCCCATAGAGCGCGGATCCCGGTCCTTTGATGATCTCCACCCGCTCCACCCAGGGACCGATGGGCTGCTGAAAGTCGTAATAGCCGTATCCCAGGGCGGCGGTGTTCATGGGGCGACCGTCAATCAGGAACAGAATCTTGTTGGCATAGGGCGTGGTGAGGCCCCGGATGGTGGCCATGGGGAGCAAGCTCTCTATATGAACATCCCCTCCCGGAATCAGGCGGATGAGATCCAGAACCGTATAGACACCAAGCCGCTGGAGGTCCTCATAGGTGAACACCGTCACGTTGGACGGCGCTTCCACCGCCCGCTCCACCCGCTTGGTTGCCGCTTCCACCACAAGTTCCGTTCCATAGAGAAGGGCCTCCAGATCCATGCCTTCCTGGCCTTCCTGGCCTTCCTGGGCATACAGCAAGCCCCCCATCAGGAACATCACTCCCCATCGCTTCATTCCCATCCTCCCGTTTCGGATGGTTCCATGCTATATATAGACGCCGGAGCCCGGATTGTCACCCCCCTGTGGATTCCGCCTCCTCATACCGGGAGGGGCACTTGGTCATCAGGGTCGTGGCCTCCACAAACCGATCGGCCGCGCGAAAGGTGCCCTCCACCACCACGGGGACCTCATCGGTGAAGGCGTCGGGAAGGGGACCGCGATAGGCCACCCGCAGGGTCTCCCCCTCTTCGGCCATCAGGAAGCGCACGTTCAGCCCTTCGCGTTCCACCGTCCCCGGAACCACCACCCCCGAGGTTTTCACCACCCGGCCATCCACCTGGGCCGCGCGTTCCATCAGTTCGGCCGGGGTGTAGTAATACACCCAGGTTTTCCGCACCCCCTGAACCACCACAAACCCGGCGAACAAAAAGAACACCAGACCCGTAAGGGCCACCTTAAGATTTTTGGGACGCATGGGCTTCCTCCATCATGGAGAGGAAATACCGGTGGACCCGGAGATCCTCCGTGAGTTCCGGATGGAACGTGGCCCCTAACACGTTGCGGTAACGCACCAGCACGGGCTCCCCATCCGCCAGCCGGCCCAGTACCTCGGCCTCCCCGGCGTCCAGAATCCGGGGAGCCCGGATGAACACACCCCTCACGGGTGTGTCGTCAAAGGCAAGGCGAACCGGTGCCTCAAAGCTCTCCCGCTGGCGGCCCCACGCGTTGCGCTCCACCGTGACGGGAAGCGCCCCCAGGCCGTAATCCTCGTCTTCCGCCACCACATTCCGGGAAAGAAGGATCAGTCCCGCGCAGGTGCCGAACACCGGAAGGCCCTCCTCCACGCGATACCGGAGCTGTTCCCACATGCTGGAGCGCACAAGAAGCCGCCGGATGGTGGTGGACTCGCCCCCCGGGATCACCAGGCCTTCCACCCGATCCAGATCCCCGGCGTATTTCACCGGAACAACCTCCACCCCCAGCGCCGCAAGCCGCTCCTGATGCCGCTCAAAGTCGCCCTGAAGCGCGAGCACGCCCACCGTCATCTCACCACCCCCTTTGCTGGAGGAGGGCTTCCTCCGGGATTTCACGGATGTCCAGTCCCTTCATGGGTTCCCCGAGCCCCCGGGAAATCCGGGCCAGCACCGAGGGATTGTCGTAATAG
>WFYF01000268.1 GCA_015490255.1 Caldifarciminota bacterium | reverse complement strand
TTCCTCGTGGTGATCCGCTCTGCCCACCGGAAGGAGGCCTTTGAGGCGCTCGCCTGGTATACGGACGCCTTCAAACGCCGGGTCCCCATCTGGAAGAAAGAGCGATTCTCCGACGGCCGGGAACGATGGAAACGGGAGGCATCCCATGATTGACATCACGGCCAAGCGCACCACCTTCCGGGAAGCCACGGCCCGGGCCCGCCTGTCCATGAAACCGGAAACGCTGGCACGGATCCGGGAGAGGGCTGTGCCCAAGGGAGACGTGCTGGAGATCAGCCGGGCCGTGGCCTTCCACGCAGCCAAATTCACACCTCACATCTTCCCCTTCACCCATCCGGTGCACATCACGGGCATGGACATCGCCTATCGTTTTGAAGAAAACGCGCTGGTGATTGAGGTTACCTGCCGGGGACTGGACCGCACGGGGTTTGAGGTGGAGGCCATGCACGCCGCGGCGGCGGCGGCGCTGAACGCCTATGACATGGTCAAGCCCCTGGACGATACCGTGCGGGTGGAGGAGATCGCCCTTGTGGCCAAGAAAGGCGGCAAGTCCAGTTTTCGGGATGCCCCCCCTCCGGGATTGCGGGCCGGCGTGCTGGTGGCTTCCGACTCCGTGAGCGCCGGGAAGAAAGAGGACCGCGCCGGACAGATCATCTGGGAACGCCTGGAAGAACTGGGCGTGGAAGACATTGCCTATCGCGTGGTCCCCGACGAGCCCGGAGAGATCCGGAAGCAGGTGCTTGCCTGGCTGGAAGAGGGCCGGAAACTCGTGATTGTGACGGGAGGGACAGGCCTTTCTCCCCGGGACCGCACGCCGGAGGCCCTGCGGGACCTTCTGGATCGAGACATCCCAGGGGTGGCCCTGGCTTCTCTGGTGTATGGCCTGGAACGCACCCCTTATGCCATGCTCTCCCGGACGCTGGCGGGGGTGCGGGGCGATGCGGTGATCCTGGCCCTTCCCGGCTCTTCCCGGGGAGCCCGGGAGGCGATGGACGCCCTGTTCCCCCATCTTTTCCACCTCTACCGGGTTCTCGCGGGCAGGCGGCATGACTGACCTGCTGGCCCCCTTCTGGTTTCCGTTGTTCCTCCTGGTCGCCCTGCTCTACAGCATGGTGGGGCTGGGAGGTGGCAGCGCCTATGTGGCCTTTCTTGCCCTGGCGGGGGTGCCCCACGTCCACATCCCGGCCACCGCCCTGGGGCTGAACCTGCTGGTGACGGCCGTGGGCTTTGCCTTTCACCGCCGGAACCTCCCGGAACGGGCGGGCGGGCGGCTCCTGATCCTCTATGCCCTTGCCATGTCCGGTGCTTTCCTGGGCAGTCAGGTGGTGCTTTCTGCCCGGATCTTCTATCTCCTCCTGGGCGGGGTACTGGTGGGGGCGGCCGGACTGTCCTGGGGACAGCATCTTCTGCGCCGGAGACTCAGGCCGGTTTCTCCCCGCTGGCTCGCTGTGTATCCCTTTGCCTTCCTCTTTGGCCTTCTGGCGGCCATGGTGGGGATCGGCGGCGGGATTTTCCTGGCCCCCGTTCTGCTCTTTTCAGGATTTTCCGCTCACCAGACGGCGGGCATCACCTCCCTCTATATCGCCCTGAACTCCGGCGTGGGCTTTGCCGGGCATCTGCTGGGGGGACGGGTGGATGCTCCCCTTCTGCTGGGCCTGGCCCTGGCGGTGCTGGTGGGAAGCCTTGCGGGCGCCTGGCTGGGGTCCCGAAAGGTGCCGGAGCGCCACGTTCGCGGGTTACTGAACCTGATTGTTTTTGGGGTGGGGGTGCGGATTCTGTGGACAGGCATCCGGATGCCATGAAACGAACGGGAGAAAAACCATGATTTCTTTCCGTGAGGCCCGCGAGCGTGTGCGCAGGGCCGTGGCGAAACCCCTTTCTCCGGAGATGGTGCCGGTTGAGGAAAGCGTGGACCGGATCCTTGCGGAAGACGTGGTCAGCCCGGTGGATCTGCCTTTCTTCACCAACAGCGCGATGGACGGGGTGGCGGTGGTTTTCCCTCCCGGTGTCCGGGTGCTGCCTGCGGGGACCGGGATCACCCTCCGAGGAACGGTGCGGGCGGGCACCGCCTTTTCGGGGAACCTCCAGCCCCTGGAAGGTGTGTGGGTGTTCACCGGAGCGCCGGTGCCGCCGGAGGCTCACGGCGTGGCCATGCGGGAAATCCTTGAGCCTGTGTCGGAGAACCGGGTGCGCCTGAAAAGGTCCCTCGCCCGCGGGGAACACATCCGGCGGAAAGGAGAGGAAATCCGCAGGGGACAGCGGGTACTCCGAAAAGGCACGGTGCTCACGCCGGCCGGTGTGGGATTTCTGGCCGCCATGGGACTTGCCCGGGTGGCCGTTTACCGGCGTCCCCGGGTGGCCCTGTTCACCACGGGGGACGAGGTGGTCCTGCCGGGAGAGCCCCGGGGGGAGGCGCAGATTTACAACAGCAACCGGTTCGCTCTGGCGAGCGCCCTCCGCGGCCTGGCCGAAACGGTCTATCACCGGCATCTTCCGGACGAGCGGGCTGCTGTGGAAGAAGCCCTTGAGAAGGCGCTGAATTCGGTGGACGTGGTCCTGTTCACCGGAGGTGTGTCGGCGGGGGACCACGATCATGTTCGGGACGTTCTGCGGGAGCGGATCACGCCGGTGTTCTATAAGGTCGCGCAGAAGCCCGGAAAGCCCCTGTTTTTCGGAAGCGCCGGGGACACGTTCGTGTTTGGCCTGCCGGGGAATCCGGTTTCGGCGCTGGTGTGTTTTTATGAATACGTGTATCCCCTGCTTCGTGCCCTTTCCGGGCATCCCCGCCCGGATCTTCCCGTTCTGCGGGCGAAACTCCTTCACGATGTGGAGAAAAAACCCGGCCGGACCTGGCTCCTGCGGGGGGTGCTCACCTCCCGGGGGGTGCGGATTCTTTCCGGTCAGGGCTCCCACATGATGGCCGCCTTCGCCCGGGCCGGTGTCCTGGTGGTCCTTCCGGCCCGCCGGCGCCGGTTCTCCGCCGGAGAGCGGGTGACCGTCCACCGTCTTCCCACAGGGCCCCACCGGGACTGACAATCCGCATCCCACCCGGTCCTTTCCGAACGGACCTTCACCGGACGTTAATGGGCGGAATGTATGCTTTTCCCCCCGACCAATGAAACCCTCAAACCGAAAGGAGGTGCACCATGAGAACCTTCGGGTGGTTGCTCGTCGCGGCCGGTGTCCTGGGAGCCCAGCCCCGGGTGGGTGGACGGATCTACTTTGACTATACCTACAACCTCATGGATGGAGCCCGGGATCTCAACAGCTTCAACCTCACCCGGACCTATTTCACGGTGCGGGGCAAGCACTTCTTCTCCGATGCGGAGAAGGGGTACGCCGGCTATCGCATCACCCTGGACTCCAAAGACATCAACGGCCAGGGATATTATGAGGTCTTCGTGAAATACGCCTATGTGGAGATCGGCGGCGTGGTGCCGGGGCTCAAGGTCCGGCTGGGACAGATCCCCACTCCCTGGGTCGTGTTTGAAGATCGCATCTGGGGGTTCCGGTTCCTCCGGAAGGTGTTCGTGGACGCGGCGGGATACATGTCTTCCACCGACCGGGGGCTTTCCGTGCTTGTCAAAAAGAAAATCGTGGACGCAGCTGTGAACGTGGTGAACGGGGAGGGGTTTCGCAATCCCGAGGTGAGCAAGCACAAAGACCTGATGGCCCGGCTGAGCCTCTTCCCCTTCGCCGGACACAAAGGTCTTCTGTCGGGCCTGGGTCTCCACGCCTATGGCCAGATGGGTTTCCGCAACGCTGACACTGTGCGGAACCGCTATATCGTGGCCCTTTCAGAAAAGACCCCCTTCTTCCACCTCATGGGGAACTACGTGATGACAGAAGGGGCGCCCTATGATAACAGAACGCGAGGAAGGGGGATCTCCCTTCACGGCTCCGTGGACCTCGGGAAGCTCATGAATCCCGAAGGAAACAAATCCTTCGGCTTCTTCGCCCGGTTGGACCGGCTGGACCCCAACGTGGACGTGGATAACGACGGCTGGACCGAGATCCTGGGCGGTCTTTTCGTCCGTCCCTGCCTGTTTGAGGCCTCCCATCCCAACGTGATCCTTTCCCTGAACGTTCTTCAGCGGGACTATGAGGATCCCGGGGCAACGGATGAAACGCTCCTTCGGCTGAACGGGGAAATCCGATTCTGAGGCTCTGGGGGCGCCTGCGGATGCAGGCGCCCCGCTTTTTTCAGCAGGAACGAAGCAGGGCCTCCACGCGTTCCCGGGCGGGAAGGTTATCCAGGCGGGCGTAGCACGCTTTTGCCTGGAGGAGATGTTTCCGGGCATACGCGGGGTTCCCTGTCCACAGGAATTGCTCTCCCAGAACGCTGTGTCCCCGGGCTTCACCATGGAGGTGGGCCATCCGGTGAAACCCCTCCAGCGCTTTCTCAAGATCCACAACGCTTCCGCGGACCTGGCCGAGCAGAAGCCGGGCCTCCGCCTCCAGGAGGGGTGACCGGATCCCGCGGGCAGCCTCCAGGGCCTGACGGGCAAGGCCAGCGGCCCGGGCGGTATCTCCGGACCGCAGGGCCACCCGCCCCTTGAGAAGGATAATGCGCACCCGCAGGTCGGGGGCATGGACCTCCGGAAGAAGCCGTCTGGCTTCCGTCAGAGCCTTCCGGGCGCGGGGAAGATTGTCCATGGCCAGACAGATCTCTGTCAGTCCTGTGAGGGGATCCATGCGGTGGCGGGGCGAGGCGAGAACCCTGGCCATCTCAAGGGCCCGCTCCAGCCGCTCCCGGCCTTCGGAAAACCTTCCCTGGATTCGGTCCAGGTCTCCCAGGCGGCAGAGGACTTCCACCTCCAGCCACCGGAAATCCATTTCCCGAACGAGTTCCAGGGCCTCCTCCAGGGCCTCCCGGGCCTCCCGCACCTCGCCCAGCATGGCGTGGGCCCACCCCAGGTTGACCCGGCTGAGGGTCTCATACCCCTGATGCCGGATGGTGCGGGCGAGGGTGCCGCAGGAGCGGCAGGATTCCAGAGCCCTGCGGTATTGCCCCATGAGAATGAGAACGACGGACAGGTTGTTCAGCACTCCCGCCTCGCTTGCGGGATCCTGAACCCTGCGGGCCAGGGTAAGGGCTTTCCCATAGGCCCGGTGAGCCCGGATCAGGTCGTGCTGGGCCAGAAACACGTTGCCCATGTTCTGAATGGCCCCCAGATGGGTGCGGAGGTCACCGGTGCGGGAGGTTTCCGCAATCACAAACTCACAGCATGCCAGTGCCCGGGGGAAATCCCCCATCACCTCATACACGCTGCCCATATCCAGAACGGTCAGGGCGAGCTCATACCGGTTTCCCGTTTTCCGGTGAACATCGCGCACCGCTTCAAAACAGGCCAGGGCATCGGGATAGTCCCCGCAGAAAAAGTGCACCACCCCCAGACTCCGGAGGGCGCTTGCCCATCCCGCCAGGTCCCGGTTTTCCTCAAACCACAGGACCGCCTGGCTCAAGCAATCCCGGGCATCCCCCATCCTGCCCAGATGGGCGAGGGCCAGGCCCTTGTGGCGCAGGGCACGGGCCGCGCTTCGGGAGCGGCTTTCCGCAAGCCTCAGAACTTCTTCAAACAGGGCCAGGGCGGTCTCCCCCGCCCCCATTTCATAGTGGGCAATCCCCATCTGGAGCAGGCTTTCCCGAACCCCTGCGTCATCCTGGAGGGTGGCATACCGGTCCCGGGCTTCCCGGGCGGTTTTCAGCATGGAGGAAAAATCGGCCCGGGCGTGAAAGACCCGGGCCAGATGAAGGATGGAAGCGGCCTCCTCCCGGGTGTGCCTGAACCGCCGGGCCAGCGCAGCGCTCTGCCGGGCGTCTTCCAGCGCCTCTTCCGACTGCCCCAGGCGCCGGTGGATCTCCGAGCGGTGACGGAAGGCGCGGATGGCGAGGTCAACTTTTCTTTCGGGAAGCGTCATTTCCCCCCTCCTGCAGCATACCCCTTTATGCAGGCAGTATACAGGCCTCCGGGCAGGCTGTCAACGGAAGGTGTAGCGTTTCAATAGAGATTGACCCACCCCATCCATTTTCGGGAGGAATTGCGTGACGTACAGGACCGAGAGGTCATCGAGGAGCACCACAGGGAATACGGGTTCCACACCGGACACACCGTAAATCTCCTGGAATTTTTCCCATGGCGTTTTCCCTTCCATCCCGCGGCCCAGATGGACCCGCTCCATGTTGTAGAACCACACCCACTCCGCTGCTACCTCGAGAAACGCCCTCACATCTCCTACCTCCAGAATCCGCGGACGATACAATTCCTCATCGTCCGTCCGGTGGCTCCGTTCTACCCGGCCGTTGTACTGCTTCCGCCCCATCGGATACCGCACCATCTGCGCCCCCACCGGCAGCAAGTCCTGGAA
>WFYF01000267.1 GCA_015490255.1 Caldifarciminota bacterium | reverse complement strand
GGTATCGGGGAGGGGGGCCTCGCTTTCCACATGGACGGTGAGGATGTCGCTCCCCGCCCGGGCAAAGGCTTCCACATAGCGGTGGGGGTGGGTCATCATGAGGTGGGTGTCCAGTATCTGGCGGGTGTGGGGACGAAGAGCCTGGACCACCAGAGGACCGAAGGTGAGGTTGGGCACGAAGTGGGCATCCATCACGTCCAGATGGAGCCAGTCCGCCTCACGACTGACCTCCAGCACCTCCTGAAGACAGGCAAAGTCTGCGGCGATGATGGAGGGCGAGACAATCATCCGGGGGCAGGTCAGGGCTCCCGGTGGTTCTCACGAACAGGCGCGGAAGCCCGGCTTTTGTTCTCCACAAACGGGCGGGATTCCTCGGGCTTCACGTCTTCTTCCCACGTGATGATGCTGTGATAGAAAATCCGATCCCCGTCGTCCAGCCCCCGGGTGATCTCGGTGATGTGCATGCTCTTGGCCCGGAAAGCCTGAGAGGCGTATTCCACCGCCTTCTCCGGAAGGGAGTGTTCGCCACAGGTATAGATGTCCAGGGCCGCATAGCCCACTTCCGGCCAGGTGTGCACCGAAAGGTGGGATTCGGAGATCACCACCACCCCGGACACGCCGTTGGGGGGAAAACGGTGAAAGGACACCGCCCACACCTGGGTGTTGGCCTGCTCGGCAGCCTCGGTCATGATGTCCTGAACCCGGGCCACGTTTCCAATCACCTCGGGGTCGCATCCCGAGAGTTCCACCACGTAATGTTCCCCACGGGTGGGATGTTTAAGGGCCATGGTTCTCCTCCTTTTGATCTATAAAACGGCCTCAAAGTTTACCCCTTCCACCGTGTCCTGTCAAATCATCGGGAGCGGGAACGACTGAGGGCAAGGGCAAAACCACCGAGAGCCAGCATGCCCATGCCCAGCGCTGCCAGGAACGCCCCCTCCACTCCCCGGAACTCGGCGAGCATGCCCCCGACCAGAGGCCCGGACGCAAAGCCAATGGCAAAGGCGCTTTCCAGCACACTTACGGTGGACGCAAGGCCCAGTCGCTTTCCCCGCTGGGTCATGAGGGCCAGAGCGCCGGGAATGGCCAGCCCGCCCCCCAGACCGGTGATGAGGGAAGCGAGGAAAAATCCCCGGGACCCCTGGGCCAGGAGAAAGCCCAGAAGGCCAAACACCACCATGGTGTTCCCCAGGGCAATCCAGACCACCTCCCTCCGGTACCGGTCAATGAGCGCTCCCACAGGATACTGGAACAGGGTCATGAGGACCAGCTGGAGGGTGATGTATCCTCCCACCTCTGCACCGGAGAGCCCCCTGGACAGTCCGAGGAGGGGCAGGAAGGCCATCACCACACCCCGTCCGAAGGCAATCCCCAGTCGCAAAAGAAACAGCCCCAGCACGAAGGGATCCCGGAGCACCAGAGCCAGAGAAGTCAGGAACGAACGGGAACGCCGGGCTCCCGCCACAGTGCGATCCGGAACTCCTGCAAACACCATGCCCGACACCAGCAGAAGAATCCCCGCCATGGCCCAGAAAGGGGCTCGCCAGTCCCACAGTTCCATCAGAACCCCGCCCAGTCCGGGACCCGCAGAAAACCCGAGAAAAAAGGCGACGTTCAGGAGCGAGAGGCGCCGGGTTTCCGTTTGTTCAGGGCCCGCATACACCACCAGCACATAGATGGCCGGCAGATAAAACGCCATCCCCAGCCCCTGGAGAAGCCGTCCGACCACCAGCATCCAGGCTTCTGTCGCACGGGCCATCCACAGGCCGGAAACGCTTCCCACAAGAGCACCTCCCAGCAAAAACCACCGGGGACGGGCCACACGATCCAGCAGGTGCCCGCTCCAGGAGAGGACCAGAGCCCGGGCCAGGGAAACCCCGGAAAAGGCCATGCCCACCAGAAGAGCGCTGCCCTGAAGGGCCCTTACCCCGATGGAAACAGCCGGCACCGTCAGGCCACTGGAGAAAAAGGCAAAGGCATGGATCAGAAGAAGCAGGGAGAGCCGGGAAGACAGGATTCTATTCATGCGCAGTTTCCCGGCGGAAGGTATACCGGAGCTGTCCGTTTTCCAGTTCTCCTTCACACCCCAGGATCCGGCGCACCCCTTCCTGCACCATCCGGATGGCCGGCATGCGGAGGATCACTTCCCTGCGACCGGTTACAAGGTCCACCGGAACCCCATAGACCTCTTCCACAAGCAGGGCAAGTTTCCACCAGAGGGGACGTTCCGACCAGCCCCGTTCCGCCAGAAAGTTGTGGAAACTTTCCGGTGTGAGCTCCACAAGCAGGGATCGCAGCGTTTCTTCGTCCAGCCGGGGGATGTGGGGCAGAAGGACCTCTTTCTCTCCCCGCAGCACCGCGATGCCGGCCAGGAAAAGGGGCACCCCCCAGAGCCCTGCAGCCTGGATCAGCCCCGGGAGGCCCTGTTTGATCAGGAACAGGCTCCCGGGAACCGTCCAGGCGAACAGTGCAAAGGAAAGAGCCGTGAGGGCCCCAAACCGCACGAGCACCGCCCCGAACACCAGGGCGGCCAGTCCGCCTGCAGCCAGGCGATAGAGGAAAGGGAGCCCTCCCCAGCTCGTCGGAAGAGCGAAAAGAGGACCCGCTCCCAGAAGCACGAGAAACCCCCACCGCATCCACTGGGGCAGGCGGGGAACCGCAAGCATCACCAGCCAGAGACCGGTGAGAAGGAACGCCATCTCAAACGCCCGGTGAAAAAGGTGGAGACCCGGAACCCATCCGGAGAGGAGAAAAGGATCCGGGAAAAAACGAAACGCGTCCGGCAAACGGACCATCCCGCCCATCCACGGCACCCACCAGAGCAGCGCAAGACCTGCTCCCAGAAAAACGCTCCCTCCCACCCAGCGAGGCGGCCGTCTCCGGAAAATCAGAACCATGTCCTGAACCAGGAAGGGAACTGTCCGCCAGTGCCGTCCCACCGCCCATCCCACCGCCATCCAGAGCACCAGGCTCTCCAGGAGAAGCACGGCCCAGTAAGGCCCGGAGAAAAAGATTTCGTGCAGGGCGTGGGGGACACGCCGTTCCACCATCTCAAGTCCCCGGAGCCCCGGGAGCATCTGGAGGCGGTTGAGCACCGAAAGTCCAGCCCACAGGAGCACCCATCCCAGAGCCTCCCGGGAGGCAAAGGAACCAAACCGACGGGAAAGCCCGAGAAGCATCACGCCAAAGGCCAGAATCCAGAACACCCGGACATAGAAAGGACGCGGGGAAGCGGTGGGGATGCCAAAGTCCCCCTCCATCACCCGCCACCCTTCCGGCTGGATGTGCACCTGCTCGGGGTTGATGTTCCGCTCCATGAGTCTCTGCCGCCACACAGAGGGGGGCAGCATCCCGCACAGGAGACGCTCTCCCCGGAGTTCACCCCGGGGATACCCCAGCCAGATCAGGGAGTCACAGGGGTGTGCAGGCAGCAAAATCCCCTCCCGGGCCGTTGTCCCTGCCAGGAGAGGACGCTCCTGCAGCACAATCCGCTCTTCCTCCGGATAGGCAAACGGGGCATAGGGATTCAAAAACAAAAGCACCCCCAATCCCGCCCCGCTCGCCAGCACGAGCAGAAGGATGGAGGAAGGTTTCATGCGGCCCGGGCATTCTGGAGATGGGCCACGATGGCCTCTCCCATCTCTGTGGTGGTGGCCGTACCACCCATATCGGGCGTCCGGACTTTTCCTTCCTTCAACACCGCCGCCACCGCATCCCGGATGCGGCGGGCAGCCTCCATCTCGCCCAGGTGGTCCAGCATGAGGGCGGCCGAGAGCACCATGGCAATGGGGTTGGCGATATTCTTCCCCGCGATGTCCGGGGCACTCCCGTGCACCGCTTCAAAAACCGCGGCATCATCCCCGATGTTGGCGCTGGGTGCGAATCCCAGCCCACCCACCAGACCGGCTGCCAGATCCGAAAGGATGTCCCCGTAGAGGTTTTCCGTGAGCACCACGTCAAACCGCTCCGGCCGGATCACCATCTGCATGGCGGCGTTGTCCACAATCAGCTCTTCATATTCCACATCCGGATAGTCCACCTCCACTTTCCGGATGGCCTCCAGAAAGAGCCCGTCGGAAAGTTTCATGATGTTGGCTTTGTGCACGGCCGTGACCTTTTTCCTTCCCCACTTCCGGGCCAGGTCAAAAGCAAAACGGGCAATCCGCAGGGAAGCTTTTTCCGTGATCACCTTCAGGCTTTCCACCACCCCGGGGACGACCACGTGTTCCAGCCCGGAATACAGATCTTCCGTGTTTTCCCGGATGATCACCATGTCCACCCGGTCAAAAGGCGTTTTCACCCCCTCAAACTTCACCACCGGACGCACGTTGGCGTAGAGATCCAGAAGTTTCCGGATCCGAACGTTCACGCTGCGATAACCTGTGCCCACCGGCGTGGTCAGGGGTCCCTTCAGAGCCACGCCCGTACGACGAATGGCGTCAATCACCCGTTCCGGAAGGGGGTCTCCATACCGCCCCAGGGCCGCTTCTCCCGCCTCCACCTCTTCCCACTGAACGGGCACCCCGGTGGCCTCCACCACCTGCACCGCCACCCGGATGATTTCCGGTCCAATCCCGTCCCCGGGAATCAGGGTGATGCGATAGGGCTGTGTTTTCACGATTCATCCTCCTCAATGCGGGCGACGTCCACCACCCGATCCTCAAAGTCCAGACGGAACAGACGCACACCCTGGGATACCCGTCCGGTCTCCCGGATCTGATTCACCCGGAGCCGGATGGACTTCCCGCTCTGGGCAATGAGCAGGATCTGGTCGTCCTCCCGGACCCGAAGCACCCGGACCACCGGGCCCGTCTTCCGGGTGATCTCGTGGATTTTGACCCCCCGCCCTCCCCGGTGGATCTTGCGGATCCCGCCCACGGGCGTGCGCTTGCCAAAGCCGCGCTCGGTCACGACGAGGAGGGTGTCCTCGGGAAGCACCGGGGTGGCGTCCACCACCGCATCCTGCTCCCGGAGCAGCACCCCCCGCACGCCTCGCGCCGTCCGTCCCATCGGACGGGCCTCCTTCACCTCAAACCGCACCCCCATCCCGTGGCGGGTGGCCAGCAGAACCTCTTCTTCCTCCCGCACGGGCAGCACCGTCACCACCTCGTCGTCCTCTTCCAGGCGAATGGCGATGATCCCGCCCCGGTGGGCGTTCCGAAAGGCAGTGAAGGGGGTTCGCTTCACAATTCCCTTTCGGGTCACAAAAAGAAGGAAAAGATCTTCCGGGATATCCCGGTAGGGCAGGGCGGCCCGCACCACGTCCCCGTCCAGCTGGATCAGGTTAGAGACCGGCCGCCCCCTTCCGGAAACGCTCCCCTCCGGAAGTTCATAAACCTTCAGGGAGAAGGCCTTGCCCTCCCGGGTGAGGAAGAGCACGTTGTCGTGGGTCCGGACCACCTCCACCAGGACCGGCCAGTCCTCCCCATGGAGGCGGATGGCCTGCTTGCCCACCCCGCCCTTGCTCTGACTGCGGAAGGACTTGAGGGGCGTGCGTTTGATGTAACCCTGGTGGGTGAGGGTGACCACCACCTCCTCGTCCGGAATGAGATCCGTGATGTCAAAGTCTTTCCGGAGGCTCCCCGCCCGGATTTCCGTGCGGCGTCCGTCCCCAAACCGCACCTTGAGATCCAGGAGTTCTTTGCGGATCTCCTCCATCCGGAGCTCGTGGGAAGCGAGGAGGGCCCGGAAGCGCTCAATGTCTGCAAGGAGATTTCGGTATTCTTCCTGAAGTTTTTCCCGTTCCAGGCGGGTGAGCTGATGCAGACGCATCTCCAGCACCGCTTTCGCCTGGGCATCCGAAAGACCGAAGGCTTCTTTCAGGCGTTCCCCGGCCTGTTCCCGGTTTTCCGAACTCCGGATGATGGCGATGGCCCGGTCCAGATCGTCCAGGATGGTCAGGAAACCTTCCAGAATATGGGCCCGCTCTTCGGCCTTCCGGAGCCGGAAGCGGGTCCGGCGGATCACCACCTCTTCCCGATGGGAGAGATAATGTTCAAGGAGTTCCTTGATGTTCAGCAGTTTGGGTTCCCCATCCACCAGTACGAGAAAGATCATGCTGAAGGAGATCCGCAGAGGCGTATGAAGCAGAAGCTGGTTCCAGAGAATTTCCGGATCGTGCCCCCGCTTCACCTCCACCACCAGCCGGATCCCTTCCCGGTCCGACTCGTCCCGAAGGTCTGCCACGCCTTCCAGTTTCTTGGCCCGCACAAGCTGGACAATCCGGTCAATGATGGTGGCCTTGCTCACCATGTAGGGGATCTCCCGGATCACGATCCGGGCGTTCTTTCCTTTGGGTGTCTCAATCTCGGCGCGGGCCTCCACCACCACCCGGCCCCGCCCCGTACGGTAGGCCTGGAAGAAGCCCTCGTCCCTGTAAAGGATTCCGGCGGTGGGGAAGTCGGGACCCTTCAGGTGCTGGAGGATATCGGAAATCTCCAGGTCCGGATTGTCAATCAGGGCCACCAGGGCGTCCACCACCTCGGAGAGATTGTGGGGAGGGAGACTGGTGGCCATCCCCACCGCGATCCCGGTGGTCCCGTTGCACAGGAGATTGGGAAACTTTCCGGGGAGCACCACGGGTTCCTGCAGGCGCCCGTCAAAGTTGGGCACCCAGTCCACCGTTTCCTCTTCAATCCCCTCCAGCATCTCCAGTGCGATGGGGGAGAGGCGAGCCTCCGTATAACGATAGGC
>WFYF01000266.1 GCA_015490255.1 Caldifarciminota bacterium | reverse complement strand
CATCCTGCACCCCTCTGGATTCTCTGATCCATCACTACCGCCTGATTCTGGAAGACACGGTGAACATGTGGGACGGCAGCACCATGCTCCTTTCGCTGGATCGTCACTTCTGGACCGTTTCCGGCTGCTTCATCGTGAAGGACTCCGTCTATCGGACCCTGAGTCCTCTGGTGGCCAAACGAGCCCAGAGCCAGACGTACAACGGGAGCTATGCACTGGACAATGTCACACTGATCCAGGAAGGGCTCTCGATTCGTCCCGTACCGGTTCGTCTGGTCCAGACCGGCGGGTATCTCCGCCTGGTAGGGCTTGCACCATCCCACCGGATCTGGATACTGGACGGTTTGGGACGGCGGATCCCTGCTCATGCAAGGGACGGCATACTGCGTGTTCCTAAGGGGGTTTATACGGTCGTGGTAGAAGATTTGCGGTCGGGATCGCGCTGGACCTTGAAGGGAATGTCTTTGCGGTAAACATCCGGGAGACCAGATGCAGTCACAATCCGAATATACACACCCTTGAGGAAAGAGGAAGGCAGGTTGTCGGATTGGAGGGCTTTCCATAGCGCGAGGCGGAGCAGGCGAACCTGCCGCTGTGATATGAGCTCCTGAAGTAACCTCTCCCACGTTGACTCTGTGAGGGGAGAAGGAAATGAGAGAGCGTGGGAAAGTTCCCGACCCAGAACCCATGACACCGTGGTGTGGGCCACCACGCTGGGGACTCCCTCAAGCCAGATCATGGAATCCTCCGGGACTGCTGCTGTGTGTCCCTGAAGGGTGCGGACAACGGAGAGAAAAATCCGGGTGACGTGGCGTATTGTAACATCTTCCCCGATAAAGGGGTGGTGAAGACATGCGGAGAGGTACGTGTCAGCTTTGGATAGATCTCCAAGGACGTAAAAACTGGCAACCCCCAGATTGTGGAGAAGCGCGAGTTCTGTAAAAGGGTCCGTTTTTCTCGCCTCTTCCAGCGTTTCTTGCCACCAGTGGATTCCTTCTTCCACACGATGCTGGCTGTAAATCAGAACGGCGCCCAGTTCCATCCGGGCTTTCAGGGCCACTTTCGGATCCTGGGCCTCCATCCGGATCACCCGGCGCAGATATTCCTCGGCTTCTTTCACGCGTCCTGCCCGACGAAGGGTCCGGGCGTATTCCAGAAGAAACAGGGGCCAGGACTCCCGGATGCCGTGTTCTCTGGCCAGTTCCAGTGCCCGGGCATGGAGATTCAGGGCCTCCTCCACTTTCCCCTCCATCCGCCGGGCAAAGGCAAGCCAGTGAAGGAGATACGCCTGGGCCCGGATGGATCGTTCCTCGGCCAGCACCTGCCGCACCAGGGTTTCAAGCCCTTCCGGATCTGCGGCGATGGCATACACCCGGGCCAGCTCCACGGCCACTTCTTCCCACACACCTTCCTCCTGGTCTTCTGAACGCCAGAGATCTTCCAGGAGAGCCCGCCCCTCCTCAATCCGACCTCCTTCCACCAGGAGAGCCGCCCGGGTGAGGATCACCTGATCCGGCGCACGAGGCACCGGGGGAACGTGCCTGTCCAGCAGGGCCAGTCCCTCGTCCACCTTTCCGAACAGTCCGAGCAGTTCTGCTCCAAGAAGTGCTGCCCGTTCTCGCAGTGCGGAAGGAAGGTCCCCGTCGGCAAGGAGGGTTTCCACCCGTTTCCACGCCCCTTCCCGATCTCCCAGACCATACAGGGCACGGGCCTCCAGAAGGGTGCATTCCCGCTCTCGCATGGGATCCGGTGAATTTTCCAGAGCCCTGCGAACATACTGGAGAAGCTCCAGTGCCCGTCGCGGCTCTCCCCGGTTCAGGAGGGCCCGGGCCCCCAGAACGCCGTGGAGGATCGTCTGGTCCCACGCTCCTGCGTGAAAGGCGTGAACGGCGAGAGATTCCGGTCGTCCTCCCCGCCCCCGGAGCCGGGTGAGCACCTTCCCATGGAGTTCCCGACGGGTCCGCTGAAGGAGAGAATGCCACACCACATCCCGCAGGAGGGGATGACGGAATCGGAATCCCTCTCCCTCCCGGACAAGAAATCCCCGGACCACAAGGTTCTCAAGGGCCGGCGCATCGGGAGAAACGTCCACCAGCTCCAGATCTTCCCGGGGGAAAGAAGTCCCGAGGACCGAGAGCCGTTTCAGCATGTCTTTCTCTTCCCGGGGGAGGCGATCCACCTGGTGGGCAAACACGCTTTCCACCCGGGTCGGGAGCATCCCCTGACCTTCCCGGGCCGCCTGGAGCCAGACCTCCACGAAAAGGGGAATCCCCCCGCTGTGGGCCAGAATGGTCTCCCGCTCCGCGGGAGAAAGTTCGGCTTCTTCCAGAAGGCGTTCCACCGCATCGGGAGCGAGGGGCTTCAGGTTGATCCGGGCCACATCCACGCCCAGAAAGGTCAGCGTGCTCTCAAGCCGGCGGACCAGTTCCTCCCCCTCCGGTCGGGTGGTGACCACCAGATGCAGGGGGCGGTCAGCAAGGCGCAGCAGCACCCGCTCCAGCCGTGTTAGGGAAGGGCTGTCCGCCCACTGGAAGTCCTCCAGCCACACCACCCCCTCCGGTGTGGCCTCCAGCCAGGCCAGAAAAACCTCTTCCCCGGACGGTCCCAGAAAGGCAGCCTCCCGGGAGGGTGTGGCCCGGAGGATCCGGACCGGACGGTCTTTCAGGACCTCCGCAACCAGACGGGTTTTGCCCACGCCCGCCGGTCCGCTCACCACCACCATCACCCGGGGGCGCTGAAGGACCTCCCGGAGATGCGTCTGCTCCCTCTCCCGACCCACAAAGGGAAGCTGCCAACGCCATACCGGACGGACGGATTCCACAAGCCCGTCCACCCGGAAGATCCGGACCGGTTCCGTCCGGTTTTTCACCTTCACCTCCCCCACAAACTTCCCCCGAACGTGATCCTCCACAAGCCGATAGGTGATTTCCGAGAGAAAGATCTCGTTGGCTCCGGATAGACTTTGAATCCGCTGGGCCACGTTCACCGTGTCACCCAGCACGGTGAAGTCCCGGGCCTGACCGCTGCCCATCAGGGTGATAAGCACTTCCCCGGTGTGGAGGCCAAAATGGAGTCCCACCCCCTCTGCTCTGGCCCACTCCCGGAGCCTCACGGCGGCCCGGAGGGCATGCAGAGCGTGATGTTCCAGGGCTTTCGGGGCGCCAAACAGCACCAGCGCGGCATCCCCCATCATCTTGTTCACCACCCCGCCTTCCGCCTGAACCGTGCGGTCCACCGCTGCAAAAAACCGATCCAGAAAGGCCTCCACCTCCTCCACGTCCAGCTGTTCGGAAAGGCGGGTGAACCCCACCACGTCCACAAACATTACGGTGGCGATTTTGCGCTCTTCTTCGGCCTTGAGGGTGGCCAGGGGCGTGCCGCACAGCCCGCAGAACCGCATCTTCTCGGGCCAGGTCTCTCCACAGTGGGGACAGCGGATCATGTCACAGAGAAAACCGTTCGCCGAGATAGATCTCCCGGACCCGTTCGTCCTTCATCAGCTTCTCCGGCGGACCTTCAAGCAGGATCTTTCCCTGATAGATAATATAGGCCCGATCGGTGATCTGGAGGGTTTCCCGGACATTGTGATCTGTGATGAGCACCCCGATCCCCAGGTCCACCAGCTGGCGGATGATGTCCTGGATCTCCTCCCGGGTTTTGGGGTCAATCCCTGTGAAGGGCTCATCCAACAGAAGGAACCGGGGAGAGAGGGCCAGGCTCCGGGCAATCTCCACCCGCCGCCGCTCACCCCCGGAAAGCACCTCCGCCATCCGATCCCGGAGATGCCAGACCCCCATCCGTTCCAGGGCCTCCCGAGCGCGCTTTCGGGCCTCTTCCTTCGGTACCCCCCGGATCTCCAACACGCCGTAAACGTTGTCAAACACGGTGAGCTTGCGGAAAATGGAGGGTTCCTGGGGAAGATACCCCAGTCCCAGCCGGGCCCGGCGATACATGGGCCATCTCGTGATCTCCACGTCGTTCACCGTCACCCGGCCGGCGGTGGGACGGATCACCCCCATGACCATATAGAAGGTGGTGGTTTTCCCCGCACCGTTGGGACCGAGCAATCCCACCACCTCTCCCGTCCGGACCTCCAGCGACACACCGTCCACAGCGCGTTTCCGCCGAAAGACCTTCACCAGATCAAGGGCTTTCAGCACCGGCATCCTCCGCCTCCGGCCCTTTCCAGCGTCCATCCACCCCCCCGTGGGCCTCCACCCGCACCACTTTCCCGGAGTCTCCGGCGAAGAAGGCCACGAGGGTGTCCGCCTGAAGTTCCAGATGTTCCTGCTTCAGGGTGGCCTCCTCCTCCACCTGCACCTGTTCCACCCGTCCTTCCCGGAAGAGAAACCGGATTTTCCGGCCTGTCACCTCTCCACCGCCATACACCAGCCATGCCGGCAGCCCCAGCAACGTTCCTTCTCCCGACTCCGGGACATACACCAGACTCACGCCCGCCGCCCGGTATGCGGGATGAATCACGTCCACCGAGGAATCCGCATACACCCGTCCTTCTTCCAGCCGCAGGACCCCCGCCACCACCCGAAGAGTGTCTTCCCCCGAAGCCAGGGACAGCATGGGCAGGGGCAGTCCCCAGACATACACTCC
>WFYF01000265.1 GCA_015490255.1 Caldifarciminota bacterium | reverse complement strand
GAACATCGTTCAGGATTTCAACCGCGCGGCAGAATCCCCCATACGGCTTGTGTTTATGGGAAACTACGCCACCCTCTCCCAGAAAATCATGGCCGCGGCGGTGGCCCGGAAGCTCCCGGTGGCCGGTCAGGTGTATGAATCCTGGACCTCCGAACTCCGGGAGGCGGGAAAACTCGTACCGGTGGGCAGCGGTTTTCTCCCGGATTCCGTTCTGGCAGACATTTTCCCGCCCTTTCTGGAAGCCAACACCTGGGACGATACCCTCTGGACGTTCCCCTTCAACAAAAGCGTTCCCGTGCTGTATTACAACCGGGCCCTCTTTGACAGCCTGGGCCTTGCCCCGCCCCGGACCTGGGCGGAATTTGTGGATCTGGCGCATCAACTCACCCTGGATGCCGACGGGGACGGCAAACCCGAACGGTGGGGCACCGCCTTTCCCGTGGATGTCTGGCTGTTTGTGTGCATTCTCTACCAGATGGGAGGCAGGATCTTTGAGGGAGATCGGGTGGCGGTGGCGGATTCCCCGGGGGTCCAGGCCCTTTCCCTGCTCAAAGGGCTGCTGGATGCGAAGGTGGCCTATCTGGCAAGCGGCTACAGCCACCAGGACGACTTCGCGGTGGGACGGGTGGCCATGGTGTTCGGCACCATCGTGTCCTATCAGTTCCTCAAGGACAAACTCGCCTTCCCCCTCGGGGTGGCCCCCATTCCCCAGGTGGACCCCGGACGGCCCATCACCGTGATGGCGGGAACCAACCTGGCCCTGTTTGCCGGCCACCCGGATTCGGCCTATCCGACCGTCCGGGAGTTTCTCCGGTTCTTTCTCAGGCCCGATGTGCAGGTCCGGTGGGTGCTGGGCACGGGGTATCTGCCCCTTCGCCGCAGCGTGCTGGACCATCCCGGTCTTCAGGAGCTTTTCCGCGAGGTTCCGGGGATGCGGGAAGCCATGCTCCAGGTGACCTATGCCGTGACCGAGCCCCGGGACCCCGTGTGGTTCACCGCCCGGCGGTATCTCTCCACGGAGGGGCTGGAGCCCGCGCTGCGGGGCGTGCTTTCACCGGAGGCCTCCCTGAAGCGGGCTGCCCGGATGATCCAGGTGGAACTGGACCGCCGGAAACTTCTCGTTCGGAAACCATGAAACGGCTGTACCTTGTCTCCACCTCTCCCCGGAGGCGCCTCCTCCTTTCCCGGCTGGGTTACACCTTCACCGTGATTCCCCCCCGGTGGCAGGAACCCCCTGTGGCCAAGCAGATCCTTCCCGACTACACCCTTTCCGTGGCCTGGCGCAAGCTGGAAAGCGTGCTGCCCGAAGTGGGAAATCGGCAGGCCGTGTTTCTGGCCGCCGACACGGTGGTCTGGAAAGAAGGGGAGGTCCTCGGCAAACCCCGGGATCTGGAGGAGGCCCGGCGATTCCTGAAACGCCTCTCCGGACAGACCCACTGGGTGTTCACCGCTCTGGTGCTCTATGACCGGCTGGAAGACCGTCGCTGGCAGATCCTGGTGAAAACCAAGGTGCGGTTCAAACATCTCACGGAAGACGAGATCCGCTGGATCCTGGAGCAGGACAATCCCCTGGACAAAGCGGGGGGCTATGCCTTTCAGGGTACCGCCGGGTTGTTTGTGGAGTCCATTGAGGGCAACGTGTTCAACGTGATCGGCCTGCCCATTCCCCACGTGATGGAGCTTTTGCGCAAGGCGGGGCTGGAACCGGATCTGGACCGGGGCATGCTCAACCCCACCCAGGAAGAGGGGGATGTTTGAAGGTCTCTTGCGGAGGCTATACGCTTGTGGTATGGGGAAATCCCACCAAACAGGAGGTGATCCATGAAGCAGCTCCTCGCCATTCTCATCGCCGCGCCCCTCAGCGCCGGCGGGATGGGCTCTGTCTATGCTGCCTTCGGCTGGGGGAAGGTGACCCAGGTATACGACACGGCCGGGACCGCCCAGGACCTTGCTCAGGGGGCGGATGACGCCTCCCTCCAGGTCCTCAACCTCCATCTCGGGGGGTCCTATACGGTGCTGTCCCTGCCCACCCAGAGCGTCTTTGTGGGTGGCGGTCTCCAGCTCCAGCAGCGCAGCCAGTCCGTCACAGTGATGAACGAGACCATGAGCCTCTCCAGCGGCTTCGCGCCGCAGGTCTTCCAGGTGTATGCCGGTCTGCGGGGTCCCCTGTATATGGCCAAACTCGGCTTCGCCGCAGACCTGGGGCCGGAGCCCGATGCCAACACCCTCCCGAACACGGACCGCCAGCACGACGTCTTCCTGAAAGCCGCTGCCTGGCTTCCCAACCCCATGTTCGCCCTGTCGGGGTATCTCTCTTATCGCTTCACCCTGGCCCGGAGCGAAGACATGGGAGGGGGCCAGACGATGAGTGTTGACAACGGGGACTGGTTTGAAATCGGGGTGAAGGGCGGCTACAAGATCCCCATGGGTGAGGTGGGCCTCGTGGTGAACTATATCCTCAAGACCGCAGCCTCCATGGACGGAAACACCGCGGACAACACGGACGGCTATCTGATCACCGTCTATCCCTACGTCAAAATCGCCCCGCCCATGAGTCCGGTGAGTTTCATGCTGAAACTCGCGGCGGTGGACGAATATTTCTATTACGGCCTTTCTCTTGCCGGGAAGAACATGCCGGTGACCCGTCTCGGGTTCACCCTGGGCGCCATGATGGGGCTGTGACCTTCGCCGGGGCGGGGCTCCGCCCCGCCCCTTTTCCGCCCGTGCACACCGTATCGGATCCACTGTCGTATGTCGGCAACATCGGGTGATGGAAAATTTCCTTCCCGCAGCGGTTTCGCTATGGTGTTCTGATGATGCCCCCTGTTCGCCGGAAGGTGGGGCCTGCAACCCCTTTGAATATGCGAATGCCGGATTTGCCCTGTTCGGGAAAAACGCTCCCCTGAGCCGGCCGGGCATACAGATCAGCCTTTTCTGTTCAATCAAGGAGGCCTGAGATGCCCACCCTTGCGGTGGTGAAAGAGCGCTTTCCCCATCGGGGAATTGACGAGCACCGGGTGGCCCTCACCCCGGCGGGGGTGGAGGAGCTCGCCCAGTATGGAATTGAGATTGTTGTGGAACACGAGGCTGGCGCAACGGCCGGATTCTCGGATCTGGAATATCAGAGCGCAGGGGCCCGGATCGTCTATTCCCACGAAGAGGCGCTGGGCCGGGCGGACGTGCTGGTGAAGGTGGCCCCGCCCACCCCGGAGGAGATCGCCCTGCTCCCGGAGGGAAGTTTCGTCTTCGCCTTCGGATATCTTTCGGTGGCCCCCTCCCGGGTTCTGGAAACCCTTTCTCTCCGAAAGGTCACGTTTTTCTCCCTGGAGCTCCTGCAGGAAGGGGATCGCCGTCCCATCCTGGCCACCTCCAGTGAGATCGCCGGGCTTCTGTCCCCCCAGATTGCCTCCCACCTCCTGGAAAGTCCCCGGGGAGTGGGCGTGCTTCTGCCGGGCACCTCGGTGATGCCTCCTGCGGATGTGGTGATTGTGGGGGCAGGGGTGCTGGGCAGTTTCGCCGCCCGGGCCTTTCAGGGGGCCGGTGCCCTGGTGTATGTCCTGGATGTGGACCTGGAAAAACTCCAGAAACTCCACGGCGACCTCGGGGTGGTCACCGCACCGGCCACCCGGTTCAACCTGCGGAAGTTTGCCTCCTTTGCCGAAGTCCTGGTGCTCGCCGTTTCCATTCCCGGCAAACCCGCGCCCCTTCTGCTCACCGAGGACGACCTCCGGGCCATGCGCCGGGGAGCGGTGATCCTGGACTTCTCCATTGACCACGGAGGAAGCACCGCCGTGACCCGGGCCCGGGGGCCGCAGCGGGACCCGTACACCTGGGAAGGGCGTATTTTCTTCTCCGTGCCCAACGTGCCCTCCCGGGTGGCCCGCACCGCCAGCCATGCCCTCACCTATGCCCTGCTGCCTTATCTGAAAGCCTTCCTGGAAACGGGATGGCCCGATGCCCTCACCGCTTGCCCCGGACTGGCCACGGCCCTCTCTGTGCGGGAAGGGAAACCGGAGGGTCTGTCATGAGCCTTTCCCGTCTCTATGCCTCCCGCAAAGGCACGCTGGAAGACGCGGTTGGTGAAATCCAGAGCGGCCAGCGGGTGTTTGTCTCCGGAAACGGCGCCACACCCTTTGCCTTCCTCCAGGCTCTGGCCGAACGTCTCCGGGACCTGGAGGCTCTGGAACTGGTCCACGTCCTTCTCCTGGGCAAGGACCCCCTGGAGGATCCGGCCATCCGGGACAGGGTGTTTCACCGCTCCCTCTTTGTGGGCCCTTCGGATCGGGAGGCGGTGAACGAGGGCCGGGGCGGCTATGCTCCCACCCATCTGCATGAAATGCCCCGGCTGTTCCTGGAGGGTCACATTCCTCTGGACGTGGCGGTGATCCACACCTCTCCGCCGGACGAACACGGGTTTCTCTCGCTGGGCGTGGAGGTGCTCCTCTCCAAAGCCGCCGTGCAGAGTGCCCGGAAGGTGATCGCCATCGTGAACGAACACATGCCCCGCACCCACGGGGACGCCTTCGTCCACATTTCCCAGGTGGATCTCTTTGTGGAACACCACAGCGAACTTCCGGAGCTCCATCGCAAACCGCCCACGGAGGTGGAGTTCCGGATCGCGCGGTATATCGCCGACATGATTGAGGACGGGGACACTCTCCAGCTCGGCATCGGCGGCATCCCGGACGCGGTGCTCCAGCTTCTGGAAGGGCGCCGGGACCTGGGGATTCACACCGAGATGATTTCCGACGGCATCATGGAAGGGGTGGAAAAGGGCATGATCACAGGGATGCGCAAAACCCTCCACCCCGGGAAGGTCATCGGAACCTTCATCCTGGGCTCCCGCCGGCTCTATCGCTTCGTTGACGACAATCCCCTCTTTGAACTGCATCCGGCGGACTACACCAACGACCCCTACCGGATCGCCCAGAACGAGCGGATGGTGGCCATCAACTCCGCCCTGGAGGTGGATCTCACCGGCCAGGTGTGCGCGGACTCCATCGGGACGTATATCTATTCGGGGTTCGGGGGTCAGGTGGACTTCATCCGGGGCGCGGCCCGGTCCCGGGGCGGGCGGCCCATCATCGCCATGCCCTCCACTGCAAAGGGCGGCACCCTCTCCCGGATCGTCCCCATGCTCAAACCCGGGGCAGGGGTGGTCACCACCCGGGCGGACGTGCACTATGTGGTCACAGAATACGGTGTGGCCCATCTGTTCGGGAAAACCCTGCAGGAACGAGCCCGTGCCCTGATTGAGATCGCCCATCCCGACTTCCGGGAAGAACTCACCCGGGCGGCCTGGGAGCGAAAACTCCTGCCCCGGTCCTTCCCGGGGTTCTCCCCGCCGGAGGAGAGTGCCTGAGGGACGGATATGGGAAAGGTACGCTGGCTGGCCGCGGAGGTGTTTGCCTTCCTGCGGGTCCGGTGGCGGCGGGTGGCTCCGGTGGTCCTGCTGGAGGCAGGACGTGGTCTGCTGCAACACGATTTTCTCCGCCGGTATCTTTCTTCGGAGTTCCTGGCCACGCTGCCGCCGGATGTGTACGCCTGGCTGGAAAAATACGCCATGCTTCCCATCCTTCTGGTTTCCCCCTTTCTGTCCGAGCTTGTGCTCGCACCGTGGGATGCGTTCCTCTTTCTTCTGCTCCTCCCGGACCTCACAAATCGGAGACGCCGGTGGTGGCACGGGACGGCTTCCGGTCTCCTCGGCAGTTTCACGATGATCCTGGGCACCTATCTGGTAGTGGGCGGCCCTCTGGCCCTCCTGTTCTGGTTGAGCACAACTCACCTGGACTGGTTTCCCTTCGGAACCCCCGTGATCCTTTATCTGCCGCTCTTTGCCCTGCCCGCTCTGGCTTCTTTTCTGACCGCCCTCCTTGAGCCCCTTTTCATCCTGGACGGGTATCGGTGGGGACCGGGCGCTTTCCGAATGGGACTTCGCCGACCATGGCGCTGGGTGGGGTGGATGATCCTGCTCTATCTGACCGGAGCCCTTCTTTCTCTGCCCTTCTGGGGGCTCTGGTTTCTGCTCCGGGAGCATCCTCCGGCAAGAATCGCCCTTCTCCTGGGCGGGATCGCGGGTGGGCTCTGGCACTGGCCCGGGT